>DATMNR010000026.1:0-4891 GCA_035568795.1 Ktedonobacteraceae bacterium | reverse complement strand
TTTTACAAATTTGGGGCTTTGATGTTTCGCAGCCTAATTTCCCAGCTCATTCTTTCTGCTTTTTGTTCCAACGTTCATGTGGTAGGGTTAGTAAATCGTACCCTCACCCTTTAGTATTACTGTTACCAATACTAATCCTGTCTGCTCTTGCCTTTTCATCTTTTGCAAGGATTGCTTTTCTGCATCGACTCTGTGTGTTAAGGGGATAGCCTTCTGTTACTTGTCGTTGTTCGTTCAATGTTACTTCAACTCGTGTATCTGTTTCTTACTGTGGGAGAAAATGGAGCCGCGGTCGGATAGTTTGCGCCGACCGCATCCAACACCAATGCTATGACTAGTGGCGCAAGCCAAGCCTTGCGATCAGATTTCGATATCGTTCTGGGCTTTTCTTACTGAGATAGGCCAGGAGTCTTCGGCGCTGACCAACTAACTTTAATACACCACGACGCGTATGCATATCATGCTTATGAACTTTTAGATGTTCGGTAAGCTGATTAATTCGCCGGGTCAAGATAGATATTTGTACCTCGGGCGAACCTGTATCCGTTTCGTGAATGCGGAAATCTGCAATGATTTCTGCTTTTTCTTCAACACTTAACGGCACTCTTATATACCTCCTCTGTGCCTGGACAAGCAAGGAAACTTCACGTTTGCATTATAGCATGCAACACGATAGGAGTCCAGCTATCCATTTGCTCTGCCGGGTCTTTTAAAATCTGAGATGTTCAGGGATGCTTTGTGAAACCCTGGTTACGGGCACCCGCAAGGGGCGCCCATACACCTCTTCATAAACGTTACTACTTAATAGTAACCTTTGCGCCAACCTCGGCCATTTTCTCTGCGATCTTCTCTGCTTCTTCCTTGGAGACCGCTTCCTTAATTGTTGAGGGTGCCTCATCAACGACTGCTTTGGCCTCTTTCAGGCCAAGACCGGTAATCTCACGTACAACTTTGATGACGTTGATTTTGTTTGGGCCGACCTCTGAGAGGATAGCATCAAACTCGGTCTGCTCTTCAACAACTGCTGCGGCAGGAGCGGCTTCAGCAACTGCAACAGGACCTGCCGCAGCGGCTACTGGCGCGGCGCTCACGCCCCACTTTTCTTGCAGGGTTTTGGTTAGTTCTACCAGTTCGAGTACATTCAACTTCTCGATTTCGGCAATGATGGTATCTAAAGACATGTGTTTCTTCTCCTTCTAATTACTCTGTGGCTTCGCCTTTGAGTTGTTCTGCACGTGCTTGAATTACATAACAAAAGTCGCGCATGGGCGCGGTTAACAAACTATATGTTGTGGCTAGTGGCCCTTGTATCACACCAACGAACTGTGCCTTGGCATAATTCTTTCCACCTAACATCTTAGCAAGGTCTTCCACCTGGTTAGCAGTCAACACTCGACCGCCGAGGATTCCCGATTTAAGTACGACTATCTTAGAGGTGTGTACGTAATCGGTAACAGTTTTGGCTGTGTTTATCTCGTCTTCATAACCAAATGCAATAGCCGTCTGCCCTTTGAAGATGCTCTTGTCCAGTTCATCCATGTTATTACGCTCTGAGGCGATGCGCAAGAGCGTATTTTTGGCAATCTGGAACTCTACTTTGGACGCACGCATTTTAGCGCGTAGTTCGTTCATATCCTTGACTTTCAAACCCTGGGTCTGCACCAATATGACGATTACGCTGCGCCCCAGCTTGTCAGTCAATTCATCAATTTTTTCTGCTTTTGCCTGTGTAGGCATGTATTTCTCTCCTCCTTTCCGAGTAGGATGGCCTTTACAAAAAAACGGTCTCCGGTTGGTAACCGAAGGCCGTAGTAAGTTTTCACATCGCTTCACTGGCATAATTCGAGATATACATGAGCATAACTATTAAATGCCAGGATAGGATATTGTACATTCCCTCTGCAAGCTGGCGCCTGTGGCGCCATTTACATGCCTGAAGCACACTTGCTGTCTTCGGTTGGTTCTATTTGATTGTAAATTGGTATCTATTATGCTGGTTTCAGCGCAATGGCTGTTGGTACATCCAAACGTATGCTGGGTGACATTGTGGACGATAACACAACACTTTTGACGTATGCGCCTTTCGAGCCAGATGGCTTTGCGCGTACTACCGAGTCAATTACTGCGGTGATATTAGCCAGTAATGCATCTTCGCTGAAAGAAAGCTTGCCCGCTGGAATATGTAAGAGCGCAGTTTTATCGACTTTGAACTCGATACGGCCCGCTTTAGCCTCGCGGATTGTCTTGGCAAGATCGAAAGTAATCGTGCCTGCCTTAGGACTGGGCATCAAACCTCTCGGCCCAAGCTTTTTACCAAGCCGTCCTACTTTACCCATTACATCAGGTGTTGCAATCGCGACATCAAAGCCGATCCAGTCAGCTTCGATCTGCTTTATCAGATCGTCCAGACCAACAAAGTCTGCACCCGCTGCTTCGGCTTCATTGGCTTTCTCGCCTTGTGCGAATACCAGAACCTTCACATCTTTACCGGTTCCGGCTGGTAGCATAGCTATTCCACGCACCATCTGATCCGCGTGTCGGGGATCAACACCAAGCTTCATATGAACTTCGACTGTTGGGTCAAATTTCACATAATTCATTTTTTTGAGGAGTGAAATTGCTTCCTGAGGTTGGTAGAGCTTGCCTGGCTCGACAAGCTTCTCTGCCTCCAGATATTTCTTTCCGTGCTTTGCCATAATTTGTATTTGCCCTCCTTGTGGCAGGATAACCGCAGTGACTTGCGGGCAGTGTTTGCTTGCTAACTAACACTATTAATTTATCGTAATTCCCATACTGCGAGCGGTCCCTTCGACCATCTTCTCAGCGCCTTCAATATCGATGACATTGAGGTCTTTCATTTTCAGCTCAGCGATTTCTCGCAATTTTTCGCGACTAATCGATCCGACCTTTGTCTTGTTGGGGGTCGCAGACCCTTTTTCAACACCGGCAGCGGTCTTCAAAAGATCCGGCACTGGCGGTGTCTTTGTAATGAATGTGAAAGAACGATCTTCGTAGATCGTAATTTCAGCAGGTATGACCATACCCACCTGGCCAGCGGTCCGCTCGTTGTACTCCTTGCAGAACGCCATAATGTTGACGCCCTGTGGGCCAAGTGCGGTACCGATGGGAGGTGCTGGATTAGCTTTCCCTGCCGGTATCTGTAGTTTGACTACAGCCTTGACGCGTTTCGCCATTTTGTTTCAAACTCCTCAAGCCATTGGCTATATTTTCTCGATCTGGAGAAAATCCAGAATTACTGGTGTCTCACGACCGAAAAAAGAAACAAGCACTGTTACTTTATTTCGATCCATATTGATGTCACTGACTGTGCCAATGAATTCGGTAAATGGCCCATCAATGACACGCACGCTCTGCCCTTTAGCGAAGCTGATTTTAGCTTTCGGCTTCTCCGTCTCCTTGGTTACCTGCTTCAAGATGGTTTTGATCTCATGATCCTGAAGTGGCACTGGGCGATTACCCGAACCAACGAAGCTAGTCACGCCGGGCGTATTGCGCACAACATACCAGGCTTCATCGCTCATAACCATCTCTACCAGCACATAGCCAGGGAAGACCTTACGCTGTACAGTTCGCCTTTGACCTTGCTTAATCTCCACCTCTTCTTCCATGGGCACTATAACCCGGAAGATTTTATTGCGCATATCCATTGATGCAATACGAGCTTCGAGATGGCTTTTCACTTTATTTTCATAGCCAGAATAAGTATGGATAGCATACCATCTGCGCTCGTCTAAATCCGAACCTGATTGTTGCTCTTCTAAATTATTTGGCGTTGTCTGTTCAGTCTCATCGGTATGTTCTTCAGTAACCACGGCATTTTCCTCATTGCAAGACCTGCCTTGCATTCCCCTTTATCCCCAGCTTGATTGTCAATCTTTTCAAGAGGAATGTTTTTCAAGACCTACTTGCTGCTAATCAGTTGTTGGAAGGGCTTCAATAACCTTGCATCCAACATGGCCCTTCTTAATGTCCCAAACTGGAAAATAGAAAGAAGAGCTTCGTTAGCCCCAGGTCTGCTATCCATAATAGAAGTGCAATA
The DNA here is from genome assembly GCA_035568795.1 of Ktedonobacteraceae bacterium. Taxonomy (GTDB): domain Bacteria; phylum Chloroflexota; class Ktedonobacteria; order Ktedonobacterales; family Ktedonobacteraceae; genus DATMNR01. Next base: position 831 of record DATMNR010000026.1, on the reverse strand, counting down.
GCGGCTGAAAGTGCGATGACCACGAAGGTCATATTCCTGGCTTCTGGAAAGGTTGGCCATGTCACTTTGTAACGCAACTCATTATAGGCCTCACGAACAAAACGCACAGGTTTATAATTGCGGAACCTGGCCCAAATTGTGGGAGGTTGTTTGCTCTCACGTTTTGTAGATTTGCTCTGCACCTTTTCACTGCTCCGGACATTCGATTCAGCCGCTACGCTCTGGCTAGCATTTTTCTTTTTGTCGGCCATTTTATTTGACACGTTCAACCTCTCTCGATCAGGAGTGATCGTACCTTTCACGACATGGGCAACCCGACCCCTGGTGTCTACTTGGTTTCGCGGTGGGCAGTATGCACACGGCAGGTAGGACAAAACTTCCTTAGCTCAAGGCGCTCAGGGTTGTTCTTTTTATTCTTGGAGGTGCTATAGTTCCGCTGCCTGCAAACTGTGCAAGCCATCGTGGTCACTATGCGGTTCTCTTTACCTTTACTCGCCATTTTCTTCTCCTGATAAGCGCCTGTCATTTGTCGTTCGGATTTGCGGGTTCAAGGGTTCTGATCCTTACAAACCCAAACGGCAAAGTGGGCGCAATAACTTGGCCCCTACTACTTCTCGATCTTGACGCAGATGCCAGCGCCGACGGTGCGTCCACCCTCACGGATGGCAAACTTCACACCCTCTTCCATCGCAATCGGCTGGATCAACTCCACCGTCATCTCGATGTTGTCCCCCGGCATCACCATCTCTACCCCCTCCGGCAACTTGATCGCTCCCGTCACATCCGTCGTCCTCACATAAAACTGCGGCCGGTACCCGTTGAAAAACGGCG
>DATMNR010000025.1:0-3497 GCA_035568795.1 Ktedonobacteraceae bacterium | reverse complement strand
TAATGGCAGGCCGATAGGTGACATTAACTTGAATGCCTCAAACTCGCTCATGCCAGGACGAATGTTGAATAGCAGATCGCGCAGACCTTGCGAACCATAAGTAGCTGCGAATTCAAAAGAGGCCAGTTGATCGACGTCGTTAACTACGCGTAGTCCGTTTTCTGGCTCCATGAAGATTTGACCAGCGTTATGCACTTCGCAACCCATAGCTCGTAGGGTATCGACAAGGTACGCTGGAACTTCTAGCCAGGAATCGGGCATTGAGGTTTCGATGGGGGTAAAATACTTCCATCCAGCAATTCCGATACGCTCGCCTTCTGTGGAACCTATGCCTGCGTCACGCAGAATCGTGGTAAGCGGTGCACTTGATGAACGAGGTTGACTAAGCAAGCTAAATGTCTGGTAGAGGACTGGCTGTAACTCGATTGGGCTGATGGCAGTGTAGGCCATATCTTCATTGCCGACTAGCAACGTTGGCATACGATTCTGCGTGACGATCAACAGGGCTTCTTCAAAACGCGGATCGAAGCCTGTGAGGTACGCCAGGTTGGCGAAGTGCTCGCGATCCGCGTAGATTATCAATGCATCATAACCAGCATCGGAAGCACGCTGGCGAGCTGCTGCAATGCGGGCTTCATAGGTAGCAGCAGGTATGGTTGGTTCTACACTGGGCAGACCAAACTCAGGCAGTACAATTTCAGCAAGCTCAACGCGTGTTCCAGGCATTAGTGTGCTCCAATATAGGGCGATGCAAGCGCCCATACATCCCACGTAAACACGTGTGGGCTAAAGGACAGCGCAAGCGCCACCACAACCCATCATCCACACCCCTGTCCCTACGAGTTATGGCTGGCGCAAGCGCTACCGAACGAATTTGTGCGACGAAGGCCAGGGCGATGCAAGCGTCCCCACCCCTCATCCCAACAATCCCCGCCCCTACAGAAGCGAGGCCTGTTGGTGTAGGATTTAGCAGCTATCCTATTTGTGGCTCGCGTAGTTCTTCCTCTGTCGCGGACTCCACTGTTCTGATGAGCATACTACTCTCCTGGTCAAGCGCCTCGGGCCGTCTTGCTGCAATTATGAGCATTACGACGAATCCGATGATCATCAAGACTATAAAGACGTATGGTGTCAGATTAATAGGATAAGCGGGAACCGGATAGACTGTGACATACAGTACCGGGATGAGTAGTACTGTTCCCACCAAAGGGACAATGACATGCCGCAGTATATTGAAGTCTTCAGGATGTTCGCGCCTGACGAAGGCCGTGAGGGCTATGTTAGCCATTATATAGAGCACGATCACGGCCAGCGTGGTGATGGTACCCAGGAAGCCGAAGATCAGACTCGCACCGAAGATAATACCGACGAGTCCGAAACTAACAATTTGGAAAATCTGCTCTACATGAACGGCAATATAAGGTGTTTTGTGTACCGGGTGAATCTTTCCCAAAGCAGCTGGGAGCGTTCCTGACTGTGACATTGTGTACATGACGCGGGTAGCAGCGTTGGTGCAGGCAATCCCTACCGCCAATGTGCTGTTAATGATGGCAAAGAGGACGAGCACCCAGCCTACTCCCCAGAACTTCTGGGATAAGGTGTAATAAGGATTGGTGCTAGCCGTGGCAAATGCATTCATATTGTTGGTGCCCCAGCCAATGGCGCTGGCATAGGCCATGAAAATGTAAAAGATGCCTACGATAAGTAGCGACAAGAAAATGGCCCGATAAATGAGCCTGTTCGGTAGTTTCGTCTCTTCGGCGAGAGGAGCAGGGGCCTCAAAACCACTCAGAGCCAGGATCGCAAACACCATGCCGCCAAGGACGCCACCCAGTCCTGTTGGAGCTAGCGTGGGTTGGAAAGGCGCTACCCACGATGATCCGGGTGCCGGATTCAAGAGGAAAGTAACCCCCAGCGCGAGCATAATAACTATCTCAAGACCGCCGAGAATGGCGGTTGTGCGAGTCGAGAGGCGGATGCCGAAGTAGGTGAGAATCCAGACTATGACAGCAGTGGCGATAGATAAGATCCACCATGGAATGTTGATGCCTGTGCCACTCTGCAAAAATCCGGACATCACGAATCCGAGGAAGCCAACCGCTCCTGCTGGACCGAGGATATCGTAAATCAGGTAGCTCCATGTGGTCATGAAGCCGAAGCGTGGCCCCAGTCCGCGAGAGGCAAATGTGTAATACCCTCCACTCGAGGGCACATAGCGTGAGAACTGGGCTACGGTGTTCGCGATAAAGAAGCAGACGATAGTCGCGAGGAGCAAGGAGATGTCCATCGTTGCGCCTGCCGCCAACGCAATCACAGGCAGCGTAAATACAATATTGATGGCCGGGGCAATGTGGGTGATGCCCTGAAAAATGACGTCGCGGAGACCGAGCGCTTCGCGATTGAGTTGGGACGGTTGAGTAGACATGACTTAGCCTTTCTTGAATATATTTATTATGCCAAAAAGGTCAATTCGTGTATTCTACTTAATCAGGTTCTCCATCTCCTCAACATCGCTTCTCTTCTTTTCCCTTCTCACCTCTCCCACGTGGCGGTTACTGGTTGTTAGGGCGCATTCGTAATGCCTGGTTGCCCTGGTATCTTTTATGTTTGCTATCGTGTTTACACAAGTATAAAGTGATTGGATATGAATAGTCAATGGTTTTACAGGTTGCTTGGATAATCTTTTTCTAAAGGATTGGGTATAATGAATGCTATGGAAAAACTGTTTGTAAATAAAACAATCGAGATCAATGCTCCGGCATCAAAAGTATGGAATGCACTGACCAGGCGTGAGTATACTGACCAGTGGGCGCTTGAGTTTACGGGTGGCACTGAGTTCCACATTGAGTCGGATTGGAAACTCGGCAGTCCGGTACTCTGGACAGGTCAAGACGGCAGTGTGATCGTCCAGGGGAATGTCACCGCGATTGAGCCAGAGAAATTCCTGCGCTTTACTGTCTTCGACGTTCGTGGTGAAAAGCCGCCCGTTACTGACGAAGACGGCATCACCTATGAGCTAACAGAGCAAAACGGCAAGACGCTGCTCCGTCTCTCACAAGGTGATTTTTCCGCCATGGCTGAAGGAGAAAAATACCGGAACTTGAGCGCGGAGATTTGGGATCGAGTCTTGCCGAAAGTAAAAGAGTTGGCTGAGAAATAGAGATATCGGATAAGATATCCTTTTGGTAGCCTTTCTTCTATGGGGAAACTTGTGCTGAATGATCCCTTGGCAGATAACACGAAAGCAAGGAAGCTCAATCAGATTGTTTGCCAATAATCAAAGCCTCAATCACCCCAACTCACGATTGCTGTGCAGCAACAGCATTTTCAAGCAGTGTTCGTACGTCAGGAGCTTCAATATCGCTCGCTTCCATGATCTTGATATAGCGGACATGTTTCTCTGTGCCTTTCAGCATCCCTTCTGGATCACGCAACTCTCTCCCTTTCCCAAACATCAAGATCACATGCGATGTATAGGGGGCGATGACGCACATGAT
>DATMNR010000024.1:0-6621 GCA_035568795.1 Ktedonobacteraceae bacterium | reverse complement strand
GCGAAGCCGCATCCAAGACGAGTCTTCCCACTGTTGTGTTGCAGCAGTCAAGGTCCCAGCCAGAACAGCTGGTAGATAGACCGCGCGTGGACGTCTGGTAACAGGCGCAGCGAAGCGGCCCTAATGACCGTACGGCTTGTTACACCTGGTGTCTCTAAGAGCATCTTTCAGTGTGCTTACTTTCTGACGTTCGACCTTCCTGGTGTGAGTCTGTAAGAGATCACCGAGGAAGGGAACGCGCATGAACCGCACCACACCCGTTGCATCCTTCACACGATGGACCAGCACACACGCACGTTCGCAGACCCTGCTTGCTCTTCCCGTCTTCGGCTTGGTCTTGGCAATATTGAGGTAATTATTCTTATTTAGTGAACCAGTACACGAGAAGGCACAAGGAATTGTGTCTTTTTTCATTATTATGTTACGAAAATTCATTTAGGGCGCATCGTAACTCTTTCAATGTTTCTCCATCTTTCTCACTCACCAGCGCCTCTTGTAATGCCCTTTCTGCCTCTTCCCCTCCAATGCGACCCAAAGCCCATGCAGCGTGCCCTCTAATCAACGGCTCATCATCATGTAGCGCTTTTATGAGTGCTGGTACGGCTTGTGGATCTCCACTATTACCAAGCGCCACACAGACATTTCTCAACAATCCACGTCGTTTGGTACGGCGTATTGGACTCAAACGAAATTGCTCGCGAAACTGTTCTTCTGTTAATGAAAGTAAAGGAATAAGTTCGGGAGTACTTCCGATACCCTTGCGAGGTCTAAATTCTTGACGAGGCTGAAGGTCTAGTGGATGCGATGTTGAGGAAATTAGACCGTCAGCCTTTCTTAACCCCAAACGTCTCTCAACAACCTTATTTACAGGACATACTTGCTGGCAAATATCACAGCCAAAAATGAGATTACCCATTAAAGGCCGCAACTCTAGAGGTATACTTCCTCGCAACTCGATGGTTAAATAGGAAATGCAGCGCGTATTGTCAAGCACATATGGAGCGGGCAGAGCGGCTGTAGGGCAGGCATGCAGACAAATTTCGCAGTTGCCGCAGTTTGCTTTTAAAGGGATATCGTATAGATTCTTTTCACCGTCTACTAAGGGAAGATTGGTTACAATTTCTGCCAGAAAGACCCATGATCCCCAACCTTTGGTTAAGATAGTGGTGTTTTTGCCATACCAGCCCAACCCGGCTCGTTGTGCGACTGCGCGATCCACCATGCGACCGGTATCAACGAACAGCCGAGTCTCCACATTCTCAACCTCAGCGCATCCATAGGCGCGCAGCCAGGTCGCAAACTGTTGCAGCCTGGATTTGATGATCTCATGATAATCATCTCCCCATGCATAACGCGAAATGTACCCTCGTGGTACCTCGCTATTCGCTTCATCGGGTTGCTCAGTCAGATAAAACATGGCAAGGGCAATGATCGATTGAGCTCCAGGTAAAAGTGCATTGGGGTTACATGATACTTCAGCTCTTTCGGCAGTGAACCATGGTAGGCCGTCCATTAATCCTTGTGAGATACGTTCTTTGATGATTCGTTCGTCATCTGGAAATTCCTCAGCGCTTGTTATACGAGCTATGTCGAAGCCGAGCGAATACGCATATTCTTTAATAGTAGTAGTGTTTAACATAGGATTAGTTTGTTACATCTCTGCGTTCATTTATCCACCACGATAGTCCAATAAATGCAATCAGGTAGACAAGCAATACAGCAAGTGCATGCAGATCAGAAAGGGAAGAACTACTTCCACCAATGACGTATTGAGCTTGGTTTTGTAACAATGCTCCAGTATTGTTACTGATAAAGTAATCTGGAATCGCCTTCAAAAAATTTCCGAATGTTCCCTGACTAAAAGTTCCTGCGAGTTTAAGAATACTTCCAAGTATGGGTTCAAGAAACAACCATGCCAGCGCTCCAACAATTCCAGCGACAGTAGAACGTCCTAACGTTCCAAAAAAGATGGCGATAGTAGCATAGATAAACCAGTCGAGCATTGCAACCAACAAGTAAAGCAGTGCATGTACTATCCAACCTGCGTTGAGAAAATCGAGAACCTGGGGGATACTACTAAGAGTATTAAGTACCTGTCCTATCAGTATTCCGGTAATAGTTATTGTCAATATCCCAATAGCGGCGCAAAGGGCAGCTACTCCTACTTTAGCTAGTAGAAATTGCAAACGTGTTGGTCCTCGTGTATACATCAAACGAACGGTGCCGATACTGAATTCTCCTCCAGCGGAAGATCCTATCAGGATGATAATCAATATCGTTCCTGCGCTAAGGGCAACCTGTATGGCTAAACTCAATGAAGTGGGCAGGCGTAATGGTTCTGAGGCGTTGCGCAGGACAGTTTCCCTAAATTGCATTACCTGTGCAGTTGAAGGTGTTGGACAGTTTTGCTGTGCTTGACCTTGTGAAGAGGCATTTGTTGGAGGACAAGGCGGGTTAAAACTCTCAGGGGGAGCATTAAGGACGAAGAAGGTATTAATGGAAAATAAGAAGAAAACAAGTACAGCAATGACAATGGCTATACTGAGCAACACTTTTGACATGATCCTGCGGCGTATCTTGTAAAATTCCATACGGATGAGCCGTAATTGTATGAATAGGAAACTTTGCTTCCCCAATATCACAGGTGTAGTGCGTATTTCCCCTGCATTTGTTTGAGATGTCACACTCATTCAATGCTTTCCTTTCCATTCCCAGGCTTCTCCAGCCCTTTTATTGTGCCAGGTTGCCTGGCTCTGCTTCCACCAGCTAGAGCAGCCATCCCCAGATGTGGCCCAGATTGAACAGATGAAGTTGTGAGTTGGAGGAAGACCTCTTCCAGACTCCCCTCATAAGGGTGTAGTTCAGCCGCGAATAAATGATTCCTCGCAAGGAGTGCATTAATTGCAGTTGAATTGGATTTAGGTGTATCTACCAACAATGTTGAATCACCCTGTCTATCCATTTGAAGATGAACTTCGCTAATCCAATCAGCCCCTTGCTCTTTTGCCGATTCGAGGATAATCTTCGCCTGTTGTATTTCCTCCAGGGTATTCAATCTTACCAGAACCTGTTCGCTACCACGCAATAGTTCGCGGACATTGCCCTGCTTGATCAAGTTACCTTTTTGTAGAATTGCTACCCGGTTACAAACTTGCTGTACTTCATTAAGTAGGTGGCTAGATAAAAAGATAGTTTTACCCAGGACAGCTAATCGATGAATGAGTTGGCGTATCTCAAACATACCTGCAGGGTCCAGCCCATTAGTAGGTTCGTCCAGAAGCACAAGCTCAGGATCAGTAAGAAGGGCTGCTGCAATACCTAGACGTTGCTTCATTCCAAGTGAGTATTTTCGGTAGACCATTTTTGCTTGTGATTGAAGTTCAACAAGTTCTAATACTTCATCGATACGGTATTGGTTTGCTTTACCCGAAACCATTCCTGATGCAGCACCAATGACACGCAGGTTGTCTACAGCCGAAAGATAAGGGTAGAACACTGGAGTTTCTACAATAGCTCCGATACGTGGAAGTATCAATGGCATTTGATGTGCTGTATCCATCCCAAATATAATTGCCCGGCCAGCTGTTGGACGAATAAGACCAAGTAACATACGAATTGTGGTAGTTTTACCAGAACCGTTGGGGCCGAGAAATCCAAAGACATCGCCTCGCATGACCTGAAGATTCAGGTCGTTAACGGCAACTAGCCGACCAAAGGCTTTGGTGAGTCTGCTTGTACTAATGATGATATTTGATTGAAAAGAGGCATCAATGTTTTCTTGCACTATGTGCTACCTATCAATAAACTTAAATTATGCCTGAAACATTTGCTTCGTGTTGGGCATTTACCAATTATGGCATGCTTTACAGGCGAAGGCAAGCATATTCATTCCTCGACAGTCCAGTCAATGTATGATCAGTTATCAAGCAAATTGCAGGAGCTTGGCTCAGAAAAGTTGATTGCTGATAATTTGTCAAACGTAAATAACTGTACCTATGTGATCTCAAGGGAGTCTGAAAATGTAACTGCAGCCAAATTAACCTTTGTGGGCCTTTCAGGTCAGCATGTCAGTGGTACAATAATACGTATTAAAGATAGCAACAATGTATGGAAAATTGACAATCTGCAAAATATTTGAGACCGACTAGGAGAAAATTATGAAGGCAGTACTGCATGGTCCACTGGGGAGTACAATTCTGGAAACTACTCTCTTTACGTTTGGAAGTAGCCCAGACAATTCGCTCGTGATTGATAATATTAAGGTCTCAGCACATCATGCAGAAATCCGTTCGGAAGAGCATAGTTTCAGAATCACTGATTTAGGAAGTATACATGGTACGTATGTAAATGGGGATCGACTTGACTTCAATTCACCTCGATTACTTAATCCGGGTGACTCGATTACTATCGGTGACTCGGTATTCACTTATAATACAGAAGAAACTCCACAAATTGAAGAGACCACTCTCATAGCAGGTAAGCAAGGGGAAGAATATCAAGTACTTTCTGAAGAGAACCTGACAACCAATCCAACTGCTCAAAATGAGGAAAACATAGGCGGGTTTCCTGAAAATCAACAGCTCGTTGGAGCCAGTACGCATTATACTTTACCACAACAATATATGCCTTCAAATGGGCAGCAGCAGGACTCTACACCCATTATTCCACCTGATTTTGATGGGCCGATACCAGGTTATATGCCTATTGAACAGGTGCGGCGTAGGGACCGTCGTTTCATTTTGATGGGACTGAGCCTGCTTGTTGTAATTGCTCTAGCTCTTGGTGGTTATTTCTATTTCAACCGCTCCACACCAGAAAAAACGCTAGATGCTTTTTGTAATGCTATGCAAGGGCAGGATTATCAAACCGCCTATAATCAACTTTCTAACTCGTTACAAAGTACTGAAACAGAACTTGATTTTGCAAATACTTTACGTGCGAATGGAAAAGTAAATTCCTGTACGCATAGCTCCGCAAAAACTACGAATAACAAGGCGATTGCAAAGGTGACAATTGTAAGCCGCTCAGGGCAAGCATCAAGTAGTAGTATTACTTTGACAACCGATAGTGGGAATAACTGGAAGTTGAGTCTATTTCCAACTACTCCGAGCATGACACTCACAGCATTTTGCAATGCTTTACAAAACAAAGATTACGCAACAGCCTATACTCAATTAACCAACGCTATCAAAAGACTGCATGCTGAAGCGCAGTTTGAATCAGACTTTGCTAGTTTAACTTGTTCTTATAGTAATATCTCTCCAACAGGAAACACTGCAACAGCGGCTGTGATGTTTAAAAATAGTTCTGGTCAGATTGCCAGCGCTCAAGTAGCACTGATTCAGGATGGCGCTAGTAACAACAATTGGAAAATCAATAGTATTCAATTTTGATCAGGATCAGTAAAGCATTGGTATTTTGACTCCCAAATCTTTAGCACACTCGATAGCGTCATCGTAACCGGCATCAACATGCCTCATTACACCTGTGCCTGGATCATTGGTTAGTACCCTTGATAGCCGCTCGGCTGCTTCAGCAGAGCCATCGGCTACTATTACCTGTCCAGCATGCAACGAATAACCAATACCAACTCCTCCGCCGTGATGCACTGAGACCCAGGTTGCACCTGAAGCTGTATTAAGTAGAGCATTCAGGATAGGCCAGTCGGCGATGGCATCACTGCCGTCCTTCATTGCCTCGGTTTCGCGGTAGGGTGAAGCTACAGAGCCACTATCCAGATGATCACGGCCAATGACAATTGGAGCTTTGACAATACCCTGAGCTACCAGTTCATTGAATGCTAGTCCTGCCTTGTCGCGTTCCCCATAGCCTAACCAACAAATACGAGCAGGCAGACCTTGGAAGTGTATTTTCTGTCTTGCCAAGGTGATCCAGCGTTTAAGCCCTACATTTTTGGGGAAAAGTTCGAGTATCGCCTCATCAGTGCGGTAAATATCCTCAGGGTCTCCTGATAGAGCTACCCAGCGGAATGGTCCTTTGCCCTGACAAAAAAGTGGACGAATATAAGCGGGGACGAAACCTGGGAAATCTAGCGCATGGGTTTCGCCTGCTGCAAGCGCCTGGCCGCGCAGGTTATTGCCATAATCGAAGACTATGGCTCCCATTTTTTGCAGATCCAGCATTGCCCGAACGTGCGTCACCATCGATTCCGTTGATCGCTGAATGTAAGTCTGGGGATCGTCCCGGCGCAGTTCATTGGCTTCTTCCAGAGAGAGTCCAGCAGGGATATAGCCGTTGAGCGCATCATGGGCCGAGGTCTGATCGGTGACCATATCAGGGATAATGCCCCGCCTTACCAACTCGGGATATACTTCAGCAGCGTTGCCTATGAGACCTATAGATAGTGGCTGTCCTTGATTGACAGCCTCTCGTACCTGGTGTAGCGCCTCATCGAGAGTACTGGCCATTTCATCACAATAGCCTGTTTCTAATCGACGCTGTATATGATATGGATCAACTTCAACAGCCAGGCAAACTCCCTCGTTCATAGTGACAGCTAATGGTTGCGCTACTCCCACCAAATGCCACTCAACGAAGCTATCTGCTATCCTTCCTGAACTGACGGCGTTGTTTGGGATGGATGCATGATACGAACGCACG
>DATMNR010000023.1:0-10025 GCA_035568795.1 Ktedonobacteraceae bacterium | reverse complement strand
CCCAGCTGTAGAGACCGTTTTCCCAGTACTCGCTGCAGCATCAACCACTTGTTTCCAACTATTCCTGAGCACAGTGAATTGGTTATTTGCTTTCCATAAAGTATAGTAGGCCTGGTCATACTGATTACGAAGAGCAGTTGCATCTGCTGGGGGATGGTCTACTAATTTTTGAAGTTGAATTAACTCAGCACTCTGCAGGCCTTTATATTGAGCCCACAGGCCATTAGTAGCGCTAACAGCTTCTAATGCCTCTTGTTGGTTTTTAATGATCGTAGGACCAGTAATGGGGTTATCATTCAGTAAGATAGTGCGAACAGTACTCATATTATCTGAAGTAGCTAACTCATAAGTGCTCTGATAGAGCGCTAAAGTCTGTTCAAAATCTGCTTGACGGGCGATGATGTCAGCATGTATCAATCCACCTGAGGCACCGAGTGAAGGATCTCTAATGACGTTACTCAGACTTGCAAAGACCTGATTATGGCGTGTCTGAAGTGACGCATTCATGCGCTCTAGATTATTTTGTTGATTTGCAGCTATACTCTGAGCATCAAAACTGGTTTGTACCGCCTGCCCTCGAGTATTCAACGAAGATAGATAGAAGTTGCTCAGCAACACAATCACAATCACAGGAATGATCGCCGCGACGGAAAATGCGATGAAGAGTCGACGGAAAATAGGTATATTGCTAAGATATCTTATCATGTCAGCTTCAATCCCTTCTCAAAGCATCCTGTAACTGTTGCCTCTTATTCCTAACCCAAGCCAGGAGTGCACCCTTCAAATCAAAAATAGTGTTGATCGAAAACGATGGAATGTTAGACTTCCCTCAAGATAGCCCCAACGTAGTGTACATCATTGTTGCAAGAAATGAAACTTTTAGGTATGACACTCACCTGATTTTCCTAGTGCAGTAGAGGCAATTTTTGAAAAGACTTTCTAATAGCCTCCGCCACACAGTTTGTGATGAGTAATGCCCGATTCACAAATTTTCTAACAACAGGAAATCATCAAGAAGAGAAATCCTCCGTAACTTGTACTGGATGCTCGATGAAAGCTAGTTAGGAACAGAATATTCTGGGTTCACTGCCGCAGCGAAGGAAGGATAGACGGTCAGAAATTTACCATGTTGCCACTGGAACAAATACGCAAGTGCTGCAGTATTTTGACCTGTATCATCAAACTTTGCGGATCCCTGAACTGTGTTAAAGACATCGCCAGAGTGGAGTTCAGTAATAAGTATGCTGTTCTTAATGCTGTGTTTTAAACTTACGGCTTGCTGCAACACCTGCCCCACAGAAAATGCCTCCGCCACATCAGCATTGATTTGGTCAGCAGTTCCACCATATTGAGTCAGGTAATCATGCACCATCTGAGAATTTTGGAAGTTATTGGCCTGTGGATACCAGCCATTCGGAACGAATACTGCCTCGGTATTATTCACACTACCAACACTATGGATAAAGTCTTGGCCCAGATCAGGTCCGGCTGTCGCGATAAGCGCTTTCGGGTTGTAGTTTTCTTTCTTAAATACTTTTATGTAAGCTGCGGCTTCAGGAAGCAGAGTACCAAGAAGAACCACATCAGCGTGAGACTGTACCACCTGCTCCGCATAGGGTTTGACCGCATCGCCAGTAATTTTCGTTGAATCATAAGGTGGAGGATCATAGACGGTTTTGATCCCACCCTGCTCCAACAAATGCCTGGCAAAGTCTAATTGTGGAAATGTAAATGGATCATCGGAAGTCGCATATGCGGCTGTTTTAGGACGAATCTGGTTTGGTAGTGACAGGATAAAGTACGCGAAAGTCGTCAGATTCCTTTCGACTGGCAAAGAGACGGCGAAGAGATTTTTCCAATTTCGAGTAAATACGCTAGGAGCACCCCCTGCTCCTTCTATGAAAGCGTATCCAGCGCTTTGTACTACTGGTGCTGCAGCCTTCGTTAATAATGAGGAGAAAGGTCCAAATACCAGATCTACATGATCAGTATGAATCAGTGTCGTGTAGTTCTTTGCAACCTGGTCAGGAGCACTCTTGTCATCAAGGATGATTAGTTGAACCGGGCGACCGAGCAAACCGCCATTGTAGTTCACTGTATCCGCCCAGAGCTGATAGCCCTGTTTCATAGCCAGACCATCGTCTTTGAAATCGCCAGAAAAAGATAGAGAAATTCCAATGGTAATAGGCATCTGCGAATTAGTGAGTTGATTTTGTGCGCATGCACTTAGACCTCCAATGGTCATGACTAGAACAGCTAACATGCACAGGACTGCTTTAAAAGCACTTTGTCCCAAGACATTTTTCATTATTGATGCCCTCCTGCTTACCGATATGAGATTTTGTGTTTATTAATGGGTATCTCTAGATATTCCAGAGATCTTTTTAACAAACACATTGAATAGGGTTCACTTCCTCTAAGCAACCAGCCTTAGTAATAGAAGAGTCTAATCGATACTAAGCCCAATGGATAGCTTTGTACCCAAATTTCCTAGTAAGCCCTTTGTCACTGGATGACAGACTCAGATATGAGTTTCACTTTGAAGAAACCGGAGGCAGCATTGGTTGAATTCCATCAGCAAACGAGCGTGTATAATTGCATCGTGGGCAGTAACATGTATCCCCTCTCAATAAAAGTGGCTTGCGACAAAAAGGACATCTCCAACTTATAACTGGATTGAATGCAATCGGCTCCTGTTTAGTTATAGTTTCGGGAGGCGAGAAGGGTACCAGACGCTGTGCTTTCATCTTTTGGGATACGACCATTGAGGGCTGTAACATTACAGACTGCCTACTAGGAATATGAGGAATAGCCGAAATCACCCTAGATGAGCGTTGAACAGAATCGATTTGTTCGTTCATACTTTTTTCATCGGCAAAATCAAATGGTTCAGAAACATGTGTTGAGATAGAAGAAAATGAAGGCAATTGCGTGGCTAAAACCTGGGCCTGCAATTTTAAACGAGAATGTTGCCATATCCTCCATTGCTTCTGTAATGACGGCGTGATACCCTCGGGGAGAAGCAGAAGCACTACTAGAAGGATCCCCCCTAAGAGAACCTGGTCGAAGCCAGTTGATATCACACCGTATTGCTGAACAAAAATCATTTGGATTGGCAGAAGCAGCAGACCTCCTACAATTGGGCCTATTACCGTCCCAAGTCCCCCAAGATAAGCGATTGTAACAATGGTCAGATCAAATCCTTGATCGAAGGCAGTAGAGGGATTGATAAAACCCACAAAGTAGATGGCTAGGGCCCCAACTAAGCCTGTAAAAGCGGCAGAAAGCACATAGGCACCAAGCTTATAACGTTCAGTAGGAATACCAAGTCCGAGTACTCGATCCTCATCGTCACGGATTGCAAGCAGCACCAGTCCATATTTTGAGTGTCGTATCCACCACGAAACACATGTGACGAGCAATACAAGGGTACTTGCCAGGAAGTAGAAAGGGAGATTGAAGAGGTTAGCACTCCAATCTGGGATGGGTATAAAGATGCCCTCTGAGCCACCAGTGAGATCTCGCAAGTTATAGGCCAGCGATTGGAAGATAAATAATATAGCGATAGTAATAACAATGAAGGTAAATCGACGCGTTCGTAAAGCGATCCACCCAAGCGGGATCGAGAAAATGCCAGCTACGAGACCAGCTAGTGGTAGGAGGAAGAACAGCCCTAAGACTCCTGAGATGTGCCAGCCCTGAACTCCCAATGCCAGAATATAGGCACCGATGCCGTAATAGGTAGCATTCCCTAGAGAGATGTAGCCTGTGTAGCCTGAAAAGATATTCCAGGAGATAGCTGCGGCTATAAAAAGCAGAACATCTACTGCCTCAGATACTGTAGTCGAGTCCCCAATCAGAATAGGTAACGAAAGAAGACAAAGTACTGTGGCAATCAATATCGGTATTCTGAAGCGTTTCATGACATGTTTCACATAGCCCTGCACAATTCTCAAGCACGTATCTACTTGAGAGTAAAACTAAGAGGAATACAGCAGCAGGGATCCTTTTCAAGTTCTCAATCGATAGCGATGCAACTCCGCCCCCTACCTTGGATTCGCAACTCATTTCGATTTAGGGAAATCATAGCGAGCATAACAGCAAAACACAAGAAGAAAGCTTCCCAATGGGACAAATGGGGAAAATGCGGTAAACACTGCTTCAGCATCATTACATTCTCAATAGGAGATGAGAAAAATAATCTAGCAGGTAGCATCATTGAGGGAATACATACAAACAAACAAAACTACACTTTAGTATCGGGTAGTGAGTTCTGTTTGAAAGAAAGCAAGATTATTTATAGCATCTATGAACTGCTGGATGGGCGAATGCTGCATACATATACACCTCGCCTTATGCTCCAGATAGCGTACCGCCAAAGAATAGATGATTCATTTCAGGATCTGTTCGGACAGAAGAAGCTTCACCCTGCATTCGTACAATGCCACTTTCCATTACTACACCATAGGTTGCAATAGTGAGACCAGCTCGTACATTCTGTTCAACTAGCAGGACCGTAGTGCCAGTACGATGCATTTGCACGATAGCCTCGAATACATGGTGTATAGTCTTCGGATCTAAACTCATCGAAGGCTCATCTATCAAAACCAGTTCAGGCGATAGCATGAGGGCACGAGCGATTTCTATCTGACGCTGCTGCCCTCCAGAGAGACTCCTTGCCGAATCTTTAGCACGTTCCTTAACAATAGGAAACTGCTCTTCGATCTGTTGTATACGCCGTTCGATGCGCTGATGATTCTTTAGGAGTAGACCACCTAATTCCATATTCTCTTTGACGGTCATATTAGGAAAAAGACTGTGTTCCTGGGGAATTTGGGCTATACCCAGTCGTAAAATTTGTGGAGCTGATAGACCGCCGATCGAATGACCATGAAAAGTTATTTTGCCGCGGCGAGGCTTTAGCAAGCCACTGATGGTGCGTAGAATTGTGGACTTTCCAGCCCCGTTCGGCCCAACAATGCAAGTGAGAGACCCTCTTTCAACTACGAGATTCACTCCCTTGAGGACATCTCCCCCGCCATAACCAGCAAAAATATTCTCTAACTGCAGCATGCCTTACGCTCCTAAATAGGCGTCCAGTACCGCGGGGTTCGTCCGCACGACACTTGGTGGCCCTCCGGCAATTGTTGTACCGCGATGTAGCACGTTTACGGTATCACATAGCTTCATCACAAATTCCATGTTATGTTCGACGACCAGGAAAGTGATACCCTTTTGTTGATTGAGCGTACGAATATAGCGCCTTATTTCGTTGATCATGGTGGGATTCACACCTCCTGCCGGCTCGTCTAACAAAATCATCTGCGGTCGGGCCACCAGGATAAGAGCGAACTCAAGTAATTTTTTTTGTCCATAAGAGAGATTCCCCGCGAGATCATCTTTATGGGATAAAAGATTTACCAGGTCGAGAAGTTCCAACGCCTGTCGTTGCTCGTGTGTTGAACTCCAACGGCTGAATAATTCATTCAAATGCTCGCGACGAGCAGCTATATGCATGTTCTCCAGTACAGTCAGATGTGGAAAGATACGTGTCAATTGGAATGTCCTGCCAATGCCAAGGCTAAACACTACATCTGGTTTCGAATTAGTAATGGATTTTCCATTCAATAGAATAGTACCACTATCCACCTTTTCGTAGCCAGTAATTACATTAAACAGTGTCGTTTTGCCCGAACCATTAGGACCTATTAATCCGGTGATTGTACCCTGTTCAACAGCAATTGAACACGTTGAGAGGGCCTGAATACCCCCAAAAGCTTTGGAGACTGCTTGCACTTCTAGCAGCATCATAGGTTTAACCCTCTCCTCCTCGTTCAGCAAGAGCTGAGGATGGCTCCTTGTTTAAATTACGAGTGCGGTCAGCTAGCCTTGTTTGGCGCGCTTCTTTCCAGTTCCGCCACTTTTCCTGTAGGGATGGCACGATGCCGCGAGGTAACAACAAGATAATTACCAGGAAGAGCGCACCATAGATCACGAGGTTCACTCCCTGACCACCAAATTGTAGATCCAGCCACTGCTGAAACGGCGTGACGAACAGTGCTCCTACGAGAGGGCCAGCCACCGTCCCCACTCCCCCCAGGAAGCCCATCAAGACAATTGTGAGATCAACCGCGGGATTGAATCCTTGCTCTGGGTAGACACTCCCAACATAGTATGCGAAGATGGCTCCTGCCATAGCGACAAAGAAGGCAGAAATAACATAGGCAGTCAACTTAAACGCATTTGTCTTTACGCCAAGACCAAGTGCTCGGTCTTCGTCGTCACGGATCGCCAGAAGCCCCAGTCCGAATTTGGAATGGCGAATCCACCATGAGACAAAAACGGCTATGAGCAGAATTATAAAGGCAATATAGTAGAACGGGAGATCAGCATACGGTGCTACCCAGGGAGTTAGAGGCATAAACACTCCACTGGAACCCCCGGTGAACCCCTTTAGATTATACGCTAACAACTGAAAGATAAAGACCCAGGCAATACTGATAACAATAAAGGTATGACGTTGCGTGCGCAGCGAGATCCATCCCAATGGAAACGCAAAGGCCCCCGCGACTAACCCTGTGATAGGCAGGAGTAGGAACGGCTCCCATCCTCCAGGAATGTGCCAATATAGACAGGCTAAACCAAAGGTGTAGGCTCCGAACCCATAGAACACCGCGTGCCCCAACGAGATGTACCCCGTGTAACCCGAGAAAATGTTCCATCCCACCACAGCAATCGCACCGATTAAGGTAAAAACTGCAATCGTATTGACAGCATCGTTAGGCGCGATACCCACTGGAAAGATTCCTACAAATATGACGAGTGCAATGAGCGCGAATATTCCAATGAGCCGGGAGACCCGAGTGGATATCATTGCTTTCTCCCCTCGAGTTTTCCAAACAAACCCTGCGGGCGAAAAACTAGCAAGACTACCAGAAAGATAAAAAACACAGTGCTCGACCAGAGCGGGTTAAATGCAAGGACGACCACATCGCTGATCACTATCATGAGCAGCGATCCAGCCAGCGCCCCCCATAAGCTCCCCATTCCTCCCAAAACAATAATCACCAGTAGGCGCGAAATTAAATCATAGGAACTGGCTGGATTGAAGGCATTCGTCGCTCCAAAGACCATCCCTCCAGCGGCTGCAAGTGCTGTCCCCAGTCCAAAGGTGATCGCCTGTACCTGGGGTACATTGATTCCAATGAGGGAGGCTGCTGTGCGATTCTGCATCGACGCACGTAGACAGCGTCCAAAAGAAGTACGGTAGACGATAAAATACAGCACTAACAACAGGACTACGCTCAGGATGAAGGCGTAGATATAAATGAGAGGCATATAATAGTTGATGAATGGTACATAGACCGACTGTTGAGTGTATCGGGTCTGCAAAATCACCAGGTTACCCGTGAAAAAATACGTCAAGGCTCCCTCAATGATGACTGCTATAGCAAATGTCACCAGAATTGACAAGGTGATGCGATCCCACTTCAGCCTGCGGATAAAGGCCCATTCGATGAACACCCCAAGCGCGAACATAATCGGAATAGTGATAAAGAGTCCCAGGAAGAGATCAATATGGAACCGCTGTTCAAGCCAATAAGAGAGATATGCACCCAGGATGACGAGAATGCCTTGAGCGATATTGATGATCTCTAATACCCCAAAGACCAGGGTTAACCCTGAAGCCATGAGGGCGTAGACTCCGCCGCTCAGAATTCCCAGAACAACTCCTTGAAGAATGAGTGTAGTAATGACGGATCTCCCTTTCTTCGTATCGCGACAGCCGAGCATATGCTCGGCTGTTCTCTTCGCCGCTCAAACGTGCAGCGAATGTGATTGGCCAAAGTTAGACAAGAAAACTTACGAAGTCGCCCAGTTAGGCTTGGGAAAGAGTACGTTAGCCATAGCCTGCGCCTGTGGGAATACAGGGATCAAGTTCCCATTTTGCCATTGGAACAAGTATGCAACAGCCAATTTGTTCTGCCCGGTTGAATCAAATCCTACAGGACCCTGCAGACTCTGGAATGTGCCATTTCGTAGCACATTTAATAGCTTCTGATTATCCAGACTTTGCGTCTGGTTTAGAGCCTGCTGCAGGACCTGTCCTACAGAAAACGCCTGCACAGAATCAGAGCTAATATCAGCTGAGGCAATCTTGTACTTCGATGTAATAAATTGTACAAAATCAGCGTTTTGGTATGCCTTCGATTCCGGCCACCACCCATCGTTGGGAACGATTATTCCCTGGGTATTTTTTACTCCCCCAACCGCCTTCACAAACCCATCGCCCTGATCGGGACCTGCTGAAGCAATGATGAGCTTTGGATTATAGTGCTGGTGGATAAATGTAGTGATATGGGCTTGACAATCTTGCAAGCCAATCGTTCCCAACAGCACGACATCTGCATGAGAATTCACGACCTTTTGTGCTGGCCCTGTAGGATCCGCGTTCTCTGCCGGGTAGACCTCGTGGAGGACAGTTTTGATACCCCCCTGCTCAAGGAGTTGTTGTGCATGATCGATTTGCGGCTGAGTGAAAGCATCATCTGATGTGGCATAAGCGGCCGTCTGCGGGCGTATTTGAGGCGGAAGAGACAGGACATAATTCACAAAACTTGTGAAATAGCCCGTTGCGGAAAGCGACACTGCAAATAGATTAGTCAACCCTTTACTGAAGACCTCGGGACCAGTACCAATGCCTTCCAGAAAGGCCATGTGATGCTGCAGTGCGACCTCGGCACCAGTGATGGTTTGAGGATCGTTAAAGGGGCCAACTACGAAATTGACCTTATCAACAGTAATGAGCTTTTCGTAATTTGCCCTGGTTTGATCTGTCTTGGTCCCATCATCATAATAGACCATCTGAACTTGATGGCCCAGTAGACCACCATGGTTGTTGACGTAGGCTTCCCAGGTGTCGTAGCCTTGCTGCGTTGCCTGTCCGTCTGCTGAATCATCACCCGTCAGAGATAGTGATACCCCAATCTTAATCGGCCCTGCGGGTATACTATTGTTACTACTAGTGCTATTGCTACTACTATTGCTCGTGACACACGCGCTCAGGAGCAGCATGCAAATAAGTGCTCCTGTCAGCAATAAGCTTGTTTTTTGGTTAAATAACCTCTTCATTATTCATTCCTCCTCTGAGACCCAAGAATCATGACGCTAACTGTAATAATAGAGAGAAAATCACTCTTCCCCAGTGTGAAATTAGCCCTAAACCACTCTTCGCATTAAAACTGGATGTAATATTGAGAATTTGCCACTCTCTCACGCCACACCGATATTGTATAATTGATCAACACAAAACGCATGTTCTTCCAGGACAAGATTCCTTACGAAAACTTGTAACATGGTTGGAAAAACTTGCGTTGTAAAAGTTGAAATGCAATAACCCAGGTACCTTTTAGAATAGGAATGCTCAACCCATTTCAATGATTGCAACGTTATTTACGTCTTCTCCCACAGGAATAATTTGTATCACACATCACCCAGGATGCCAAGAATATACTCTAACAGAAAAGTTCCCCTGACTGCAAGGTTGTTCCCCCAATTGTACCAAAAATTTACAATTTATAAAATTCGAGCGGAAAATGTAGGGTAGAATCCGGCTGCTGCCCAGTATAATACGTAAATTATTTACAAATATTCACAGGGATCATCCTTCGTATACACCAAATTTTGGTCTCACCTCTCCTGAAATACGCGCAAATAACTATCTCTTTCATTCACTTAGGATAAATGGGTGGATTTCTGGTCTACAGATATCATTATCTACTGAGATGGAATATATTTAACAGAAGTACCAGACATTTTATTGTAGTGTTTCTTCATAATTAAGGGTCTTCCGAACTTTTGATGATTGAGGGACGAGTCTCCATTGAGAGGCATTGCTAGGCGCATTGTAGCACCCGCTTGCGCAGCATCTGGAAGCTCGCCCGACCATACGCTTGTCGCTTCAGGAGCTTTAGCCGGTGGACATGGCCCTCCACGGCACCTTGACTCCCCTCCAGGGGAAGGCC
>DATMNR010000022.1:0-5848 GCA_035568795.1 Ktedonobacteraceae bacterium | reverse complement strand
GAGACAGCCATCGACGATATGTAAATCCGCAAACTTTTTCACCTTGACATACAATCATACAAACTGACATACTGATATGTGAGTCCTGGAAAGTATGAAAAGTAGGTAAGTATTAGGGCGCACTTTGCGCCCTTTCTCTTTGCGCTCCAGTCGGAATTGAACAGATTCTTTTCGCCCTGTTGTTAAATGGATGGCCCTTTTCTTCAGGCGATGATTGGAACGACGTTTGAAATTGGGAAGAGAGCGACTAGTAAGCAGAACAAAGGAGGCACGTATCTGAATGAGCGTAGATACTCAAATCAAAGAAGTGGTACAAGACAGTCGAGAATGGGTTGAAGATCAGATTGAGGAGTTGAGTAATCAGGTTAAGCAGCTACAAAAGCGATCACGTAAACAGGTTAAACAACTACAGAAGCAATCGCGTAAACTACGCAAGTCCTTACGTCGTGAGGCGCGAAAACGCCGTGTATACTGGACCATGTTTCGTGCAATGCTACTCAACACAAACAAGTACTTACAGAATCGAGGAGAAAACTTGAAGGGAGGCCTGGTAGAGCGCGGAGGAAAGGTTAGCCAGAATGTACTCGATTTTGGAGGAAAAACCACCCATGATCTAGCTGAACGTAGTGGAGAATTTACGCAAGAACTGGCGAAACAGGGACAAAGATTGCTAGAGCCGATACGCAGGCGCGATAGAACATTCTGGTCAATAGTTGGATTTAGTGTAGGCCTGGTAGCAGCCGGAACTATTACCTATCAATTAATACGACGACGAGTGGCACAACAAGAAATTGAGCAGGATGAGCAGATCGAACTGCCATCAAGCAATTCCTGGAATGGTTCGGGAAGTCGACCGATCGGCGAAATAAGTTATGTTGACCAGGGAGGAACTTCTGTGGCAACCCTGGAAATCGTCGATGTGGAAACGCTTGAGCAACCCTCTGATGCCGCATTTGTGGGTGTGAAAAGCACAAAACTTTACTATTCTATAGATACAGAGCTTGAGTCTAAAGACGTGGTGTATTTTTCCACAGAGGAAGAGGCCAAAGCCCAGGGATTTACAGCGGCACTGTAGAGATGTAGGGGCGCAATGCATTGCGCCCCTACATCTCTTCTTCACCTTCATTGATGATGCCGCGTTTAATTAAATATTGCAGAAATTCTAGACGCTGCTGAGTTGAAGGGGAGGTCTGCATACCTGCTGGAGTTTCATCCGCAAACATTGCGGACTTTTTCATTGGTTCTCCATCTCCCGACGAACCAGGGGAGGCTATTTCAGGCAACTCGTTTTTTGCCGTTACATCAGTTTGGACTACTCGCTCAGGCCATTCCTGAATAGTTGAGAGGCGTGGAACGTTGCCAGTTTGAGGCACAATGCCATCAGTCAGGGATTTCGACAAGGTTTCCTGAGTTATCCCTTTGTTTAGCGAATTAGCATAAGGGGAATACTCGATCTGTGTTGAGTGTTTCCAGGGCCACCACGCGAACATTTTGTGTAGCCAGTTCTTAATTGCATGCGTGAGCTTCATGAAATTGCCCTCAGTATACTAGCAATCATGCACTACAACTGCCGTGGTAAATAAGATAAGATGACGAATGCTCATGTGCTGTTGTTTCGTTGCCACAGAGAAAGTGTTTTCTACATTTCCTCCCTAAAGACCAAATCGGACTTCAAATGGCCACTTCCACATTATTACAGGCAATCTTGAACAACGATGACTAACATAGAAACATGGTAGCACAACCTGCAAGAAATAGTCAAACTCTCTTGCAATTTTATTTTTCTCGTGCCATAATCAAATAGGTTACAAAATGCAACCCATCGGTGTATCCGGCCAATTTGCACTTAGCCGGAGATCAAGTGTACTACAATCTTGTAGCTCTATATCTGGCTCTTCTGATTGATTGTGACTCTTGAAACAAAACAGAAAGGCAGGTGTCAGTTATGCAGGAAGATGTCCTTGGAACCCGACTTACCGCCATCTCGGAAACGTACGTCAATTGTGCGAGATGTAATAAAACAACTCGATCACGTGACGCTCGTGTCATTCAAAGTGATGTGCTTTCTGATACGAATTCCGAGTTTGAGTATCTCTGCCCGGAATGCCAGGTGGCACTGGCTAATGGAGAGAAGGATCTGACTATAAGCTAACCCTGTATATCTAGTTGAAAAAAGTCATGGCAAAAGGTAAGAGGCAGTAAATTCACACTTTGTGCTTTGCACCTTTTGCCTTTTTCATTTACAATATGCCTTGATTCAATCGATTTGAGGTAACACACTATGCGTATGCGCTATCGCTTAGTGGCCTATCGTTACAGTGATGGGTCACAGCAGCAAATGGAGCGTCATTATCGTCAACTGTTGCAAGACGCGTTACGGCAAAGCCAACAGTCGATACTCCAACACTCGGTCACATGGCGACCTCTCGCCGATATCCACGAGTCGTTGGAAATTATGATGGTGAAAATCGAACTTGCGGGTATGAAAGAAGAGGAAATCGAAGTAACACTCTATGAAGACGCCCTGGTAGTTAGCGGTGAAAGGCATGATGATCATGAGCATGGTGCGAATCTGTACTATCACGAAGCGCAAATTCGTTACGGGCCATTTCGCGTCGAGGTCTATATACCGGCTTCAATAGATCGGGAAGCAGTAAAGGCACGCTATGAGGATGGCTTCTTGTGGATTGATTTACCCAAGTTACCTGTATAAAGAACTTGTTAAGGAATTCCTCTCGATACATTGGAGGACTACACATAAAATACCGTATAGGAAACAGTGAAATCTATTGAGAAGGTTGTATGAAAAAAGATCAAACCAATTCAAAATCGCGGAGTAAGAAAAATCTGGGAGATATAGAGGCTATTGTTGTCCCTGATGAAAAGGATATCCTGGATGACGGTGGGCAGGTAACGGAACAAACTCCTGAGCACGAGGATATTGAACAAAATTCTCCCCCAGACAGCCCTGCTGACAAAGAACAAGTGTCAGACTACAGCCAAATTAATGATGAAGAGCCATTAAGCATCCCTGATGAATTACCAATTTTGCCTCTTAAAGATACAGTCATCTATCCTTTTGCAGTCCAACCGCTAGGTGTAGGCCAGGAGCGTTCTATTCGCTTGATCGATGAAGTTATGCGTGGAAATCGGCTGGTCGTTCTGGTTGCTCAGAAGTCCGCAGAAATAGAACAGGCTGGACAAGACGACATATTCAAAATTGGCACTGTCTCGCGTATTGCCCGTATGATACGCATGCCAGATAGCACCATTCAGATTATCGTTCAAGGCCTTGAACGAGTGGAAATTGGCGAATTTACGCAGGACAAACCCTATCTTGTTGCCCATGTCGCTCTCAAACCGGATATACAAGAAAAGGATGACGAAACCGAGGCCATCAAACGCAATGTGGTTGGCTACTTTCAGCGACTCGTTGCGCTCGTACAGAATGTACCCGAAGGGGTAGCTGCCGCTGCACTCAATCTGGAGGAAGCACGTCAGGTCGTCTATGTTATAGCTACCTTTGTTCAGATGGAGCTTGAACTACGTCAGAAATTGCTTGAGATTGACTCCGTCCGAGACAAGCTTGAAAATTTGAGTACTTTCCTGGCGCACGAGCTAGAGATATTCGAATTAGGCAAGAAGATCCAGACGAGCGCCCAGGAGGAGATGGGAAAAGTGCAGCGTGAATATCTCTTACGCGAGCAACTCAAAGCCATCCAGCGGGAATTAGGCGAAGAGAGTGAAGAACAAGCCACCATCAACGAATTGCGCCGCAAGATCGATGAAGCAAAGATGTCGGATGAGGCACTTAAAGAGGCTAATCGCGAACTGTCTCGATTAGAGAAGATGCCAACTGCATCACCCGAATACAGTATTATTCGCACCTACATTGAACTGCTGGCGAGTCTACCGTGGAGCAAGAGCACAGGCGAGAAGATAGACGTTCCACGAGCGCGCCAGGTACTTGACCAGGACCACTACGATCTGGAAAAGATTAAAGATCGAATCCTGGAATATCTTGCAGTTCGACGACTGAAGGAAGAGCGCATGGCTGAACAAGAGCAGCGCAAAAAGGAAGTTGTGGCTGATGAGAGTGACGAACGACGCACTACAGAACCATTGCTTTCGGCTGAAGCTACACGCTTGATTAATCGCGAGCCGATCCTCTGTTTTGTAGGACCTCCTGGCGTTGGCAAGACCTCTCTTGGGCAGTCAATTGCTCGCGCATTGGGACGTAAATTTGTGCGTATGTCACTTGGCGGTATTCGTGACGAAGCCGAGATTCGCGGCCATCGCCGTACCTACATCGGTGCCATGCCAGGACGTATTATTCAAATGCTGCGTCGTGTGGAAACGTACGATCCTGTCATTATGTTAGACGAGGTAGATAAAGTGGGGGCTGACTGGCGTGGTGATCCATCATCGGCGCTTCTAGAGGTATTGGATCCTGAACAAAATTACAACTTCCGCGATAATTACCTCGATGTAGCCTTTGACCTTTCCAAAGTGATGTTCATCGCTACGGCCAATGCCCTGGAACCAATTCCACCAGCTTTGCGTGACCGCATGGAGGTTCTGGAACTCTCGGGATATACAGAAGAGCAGAAGATGCACATCGCTCGTAAATACCTGCTGCCTAAGCAACTTGAAGCGAATGGACTCAAGCAGAATGAGTTAAGTGTAGACGACGATGTGCTACGGCATATCGCACGCGATTATACACGCGAGGCAGGCGTGCGTAATCTTGAGCGCGAGATCGGATCATTGTGCCGTAAAATTGCCAAGCAGATTGCGGAGGGCAAACCCACTCCGATTCACGTGTCGGTTGACCAGATTTCTGAATATCTTGGAAGGCAGCGGTTCTTCCAGGAGGCAGCGGAACGCATCGACCGCCCTGGTATTGCCATAGGGCTTACATGGACACCTGTAGGTGGTGAAATCATTTTCATCGAGGCCGCCTCGATGCCAGGTAAAGAAAACCAGTTGATACTTACCGGACAGTTAGGCGATGTGATGAAAGAATCCGCCATAGCGGCGCTCAGCTATGTACGTTCACATGCCGAATCGTTGGGGCTTCCCGCCAATGTCTTTGAGAATCAGAATGTGCATATCCATGTTCCTGCTGGGGCAATCCCCAAGGATGGCCCTTCGGCTGGTGTCACAATGGTCACTGTCCTGGTCTCACTTGCAAGCGGTCGCAAGGTACGATCTGATGTCGCTATGACTGGCGAGATTACTCTGCGTGGCAAGGTGATGCCGATTGGAGGTATCAAGGAGAAAGTGCTGGCTGCTTACCGCTTAGGGATCAGAACAGTCATCATGCCTAAGAAAAACGAATTGGATCTGATGGAAGACCTGCCTAAGGAACTGCGCGATCAGATGAAGTTCGTGTTTGTGACCGATATTCGGGAGGTGTTGGATGAGGCTCTCGAACCATCAGGCGGAAAAGTAGCAAGTAACCTTGAAGCTGAAAATGGTCATGAACGACCTAAGAGACGTCGAAGTGAGAAGGTCGCTGCCAAAGCGCAAGTAGGGTAATATAAAGTAACATCCCTGCCACCTGGTAATAATAGCGGAAGTAAATACGATACTGAAATGCGGTAGTTTTTTGTATCATTAATTGCTGCGTCATTGCTTTACATACTGTTTGATTGAGAACAAGCGGACTGCAATGAGCTGTCGCAAAACTCTCGCATTTCAGTATCGTATTTACAGAAAAGAAGAGAATGAAACGCCAGATGGGCATCTATGATAATCCCCTATGGAAAGCCACACATGCTGTACCAAATGCAGAGAGACGCTTCAAACGCCGCGCGGGTTACTATTCCGGACCGATGAAGTGGTT
>DATMNR010000021.1:0-6946 GCA_035568795.1 Ktedonobacteraceae bacterium | reverse complement strand
ACGGTGGGACAGGTAAAATTGGACAAATAACAACAGAAGGGAAGATCAGCGACTATCCGCTGCCAACATCTGGCAACGTCCCAACAAGTATCACGTTTGGGACGGACCATACTCTCTGGTTCATTGAAGTTGAATCTGCTGACCCTTATGGAAAGAATGCCAAAATTGGACATCTCGTCTGATATTCGTAACTCTGTACGACAGCCGTTTCCAGTTTGCTGCCAAATGGGATAAAGAGCGTTGGAGAAATATACTCAATCAGCATCCTACATTGGTTAGCGAAGCATGTTTCTCCTGTACCCACTGAGCGAGAGGCTTGGGGTCTACCTCTCGCTCCTTGAACGAGCGCCTTCCCCATGTAAAACAAAGCGTCGTTATAGAACGAGGCGCAACAGCAGTCGTGATGGCGACTGCGGTCACGTATGTGTGACTTGATGAGGTCGTGAGTGAGGATGCCGAAAAAAGTCTGCTTGCGAAAGCATCCATTTGCGCCGGAAATACCAATAAAGATATCCGGTTCACTCCGATTGCTCAGGGATTTCTCTGTCATGAGTATAGCTTGTGAGTATTAACGTTTTATTATTCAATTGTTAAAGATTTTTCTAAGAAATATATCGACCATCTTGCTTACCTCACCTTGCATGCGTGATAGTTCAGCTAATAAAAACGTAATATAGACAGGGTATCCTCGGCCAAGTATTGTTGCTTAAGGGAGCAAGAAAGGACGCTTGCTTATGTATCCATGGCTACACCTGGGACCCATTACTATCTCGACGTACTCACTTCTATTCCTCTGCGCTTTCATAGTCTGCGGTATCATGACCTACTATGAAGCGAAACGCCAGCACCGTGCTACTGAGGTCATTTTGCGTGTGGCCATAGGCGCTTTAATTGGTGGAGTGTTGGGCGCCAAACTCAGTATGTTTATCTTTCTGGGACCCACAACGTTCATCAAAGACCTCCCGTATCTGTGGTATAGCGGCCAGGCGTGGACAGGAGCCTTCTTCGGCGGCTATGCCGGTGTTCTGATTGTCAAGCGTATGAACCACATCAACTACTCAACTGGTGATATATTTGCTCCCGCCTTACCTTTAGCTCAGGCCATCGGGCGGCTCGGCAACCTTATGGGAGGGGATCCCTTTGGCTTGCCCAGCAATCTTCCATGGGCTATTACCCAGTATGGTGTACGTCGCCAGCCCTCTGCGCTTTACGAACTTGTGCTCGATCTTCTACTCTTTATGATTATTATGCTCTTACGTGACAAAATGCCTCGCCCGGGAGATCTCTTCAAGCTCTACATCGTTGGTTATTGTAGTCTGCGTTTCGTAGTAGACTTCACACGCGCAGATCCACGCGTGATACCTGGATTTACGCTCGTTCAGGTTCTCTACTTCTTCACTATCATCGCTTTCGGCTACCAATTGATCAAGTCATTTCGTGAAAGCCGGCAAACCAGAACAGTACCTGATGGACAAACCGCCGATATCGGCTAATCGGATAGTGTGTGTGCAAAAAGTTTAACCCCATGGACGCGGACTTAAGCACAAGGGTCGTCTGTACCATACGACGAATCAGGTTGCAGAGCCCGTGTATAGTAGGGGGCTTGCCCCCACCATGGAAAGGCAGCGTACAATCTTCTTTTAAAAATCACACTGAAGGAGTATGATGAAAAATGCAGGATCCACCACCACAGGAACCGCAAAACAGGAGAGGCCAATATTTTTTGGGTCTTGGAATAGGATTTATCCCCCTGGTACTCTTCTTAATTGGTTTTGCGTCCAATATAGTCTGGCTCATAGTTGCGTCGATTATACTTTGGCTCGCAACACTTATTGCATCCATCGTTTGCATAATTATATCCAGGGTGCGTTTCGTTGGCTATGGACTTTTGACGTCCATTCCTATTACCATTGTCGTTGGTTCCATTGGGTGTGTCATCATTTTAAACCGTCCAAGAGGCTAACGTCGTTCAACAGTAAAAATCAGGAGTAAGAGACCATGCGCAGTCGTAAATCTCAGAGACAGGAGCTCTTAGTTCCTCTCCCACTTGAAGAGAATATAGAAGGAGTATATCCGGCCCGCCATGATCGCCCGTACATCTATCACAACTTCACCAATAGTCTCTGCCCCAGGTGTCTAAAGGTCGTTCAAGCTAAGGTGATTTTGCAGAACAACAAGGTGTACATGCTCAAAACCTGCCCTGATCATGGCGCTATGCGTACCCTGCTTTCCTCAGATGCAGCCTATTATTTAACTCAAAGCCAGTATAACAAACCCGGCACCTTACCAAAGCACTTCCAGACTCCTGTCGAGAAGGGCTGCCCTCTGGACTGTGGGCTTTGTACTGATCATGAGCAACATACCTGCCTGGCACTCGTTGAAATCACCGAGGCATGCAACCTGCGTTGCCCAACCTGTTTCGCTGACTCTGATATAGGGCGCTTTTCGCCCATCGACGAAGTGGAGCGCATGCTTGATACCGTTATCGAGAACGAGGGCTACGCCGATGTGGTGCAATTGAGTGGTGGTGAACCAACGATACACCCTGACTTTTTTGAGATCATGACGATGGCAAAGACCAAGCGCATCAAAGCCTTAATGATTAATACCAATGGTGTGCGTATCGCTCGAGACGAGGATTTTGTGCGCCAGTTAAGCGCGTTCAAAGGCAATTTCGAGGTGTACCTACAATTTGATGGTTTCCGTCAGAGTACCTACGAGGAATTACGGGGACTCGACCTGCGCGAGGTGAAGACTCAAGCCATTGCCAACCTTACCAAATATGAGATTCCTATCAATCTGACCGCGACGATTAAACGTGGAGTGAACGAGGATGAAATCGGGCAAATTGTGAAGTTTGGCGTTGAACAAAAGATGGTGCGTGGTGTCACATTCCAACCTGTAACGAATGTAGGACGTCACGAAGATTTCAACCCGATGGATCGAACTACGGTGCCAGATGTCATTCGCGCCATCGATGAGCAGAGTGGTGGTATGTTCCGCGCTTCCGATTTTGTGCCTTTGCCCTGCCATAGTGATTGTATAAGCATGACATACGCTTACGTGAACGGCAACAAAGTAAAGCCTTT
This sequence comes from Ktedonobacteraceae bacterium, assembly GCA_035568795.1. Taxonomy (GTDB): domain Bacteria; phylum Chloroflexota; class Ktedonobacteria; order Ktedonobacterales; family Ktedonobacteraceae; genus DATMNR01. Next base: position 3,857 of record DATMNR010000021.1, on the reverse strand, counting down.
ACCCCGTTACATCGATGTGAAAGCTTACCTGGACGTGATCGGCAATCAGATCAATTTTAAGGTCGATGACGTGAAAGATGTGATTGGCTCAGCCCTCATGCGGCTGTGGTCCGCCTCGATGCCATTGAGTACCATTAATGCTCTGCGAGACTTTAGTTGCTGCCTGCCGGTGGCCCCGCAAGCATTGACGCAAAAGGAACATGGCAGCGTGCTGTATGAAAACATGTTCCGTATCGTCATCATCGCCTTTATGGATGCATGGAACTTTGATGTACGTTCTGCCAAAAAGTGCTGCGTTCACAATATTCTGCCTGATGGTAAAATTATCCCGTTCTGTTCGTACAATACCCTGCATCGACCGAAGTATATGCATAGATCGCGCTTTCAGGAAATGCTTGTGAATGGGAACGGAGAGAATCACGGTGAATGACACAGGAATCCTTACACTCGTAGGTGCCGATTTATCGTGCACATCGCCGATTCATCGGCCCTGGCTGGCTATCCTGATGTCCGCATTTCATGGTCAATGTGTATAATCCGGCGCCAGTCAGGGAGAATCATTCATGAATCTGCTTCCTTCTGCGTTACCGTGGCGAGGATTGCTATTCTTTCCTGCCTTGCTCGTTTTCATTGGTGTGTTGCTTTTCAGTACAGCGACGCTTGCTTTCTATCTGAAGCAAACGATCTCGTTTAAGAGACTACACAAGGTATTTGAACAACAGTCTGGATTGCGGGGCAATATGCTGGCGGCTTTACTGGGAGCCGCGACGCCTTTCTGTACGTGCACAGCAGTGCCACTCTTCCTGTGCATGCTGGAGGCTGATGTACCTCTGGGGCCAGCAATCTCATTCTTGCTGGCCTCACCTACTATCAACCTGGGTGCTGTAATCTTGCTGCTGGTCGTATTCGGCTGGCATATCACACTCTTTTATGCCAGTGCTTGCCTGGTTGCAGCTGTGTCTGTCGGCTGGTTGATTGGACGCATTCCCCGTGAGCAAGCGCTGCGTGATTATTTATGGCTTCAGGAAGACGATCCTCCTCCTGGTTCTGGCCGTGTCGCTCTGAGAAAAGCAGCCTTGCTGGGAAAACAGCTCACGCGTAAGTTCTTGCCATGGCTGGCGCTTGCAACCCTGGTTGGAATCCTCATTGATGCGTTTATTCCTACATCAGTCGTAGCCCACCTCGGTCAACTGAGTATCTGGTTGGGAGTCCCAACAGCCGCATTGTTAGGTAGCGTGATTTATGCAGATATCCTCTTGCTTATTCCTATAGGCTTTGCGCTCATCCAGCACGGCGCTTCGATACCTATCGTTCTGACATTCATGATTGCTGCTTCGGGCTTGAGCTTACCAGAGATGGTCATACTCGGGCGCATTTTGCGTACACGACTGGTAGTCTTGTTCGTTGGGGCGACCTTACTGGTTTATATGCTCGTAGGTTTTGGCTTTCTATGGGTGTGAAGAAATACTCATTCGACCGGGGTATCTGTTTTTCTCTCGTGGTCGCTCTTACGTAACCACAACGAGACATGTGCTGGCTGCATCGTCTCCTGCACTACCGCGATCACGTGCTCGCTCAACTGGCTCAGGTCTACTTAATTGCGTAACGTTGTGCTAAATGTCTCTACGATCTTAGCTGCATCATACTTGCGACGGTAGAAACGGCGATCAATGATGGCCTGGATACGATGACGTAATGGCTGAAACAGCGCTGCAATAGCGAGCGTAGAGACCACGATAGCGACATCGTTATTCTGGCTGATGATCCCACGGAGCAGGTACTGCAAGGCAAAGATGAGACCAAAGTAAACCACGGCCAGCAAGACCGTCAACGTGCCATACACCAGCGTGCGATTGATCAGCAGATCGATGTCGTAGAGCCGATACCGCAAAATCGAGAATCCTATGGAGAGCGGGATCAGGAGGAGGGCGATAGGGAGGATGATACCCCACACTTCATTAAAAAGATTATTGTTGAGGAGGTTGAATAGGGATGGGATGAGTTCGGCTATTGTGGATATGACGAGTAACCCTATATAAGCTCCGACTGCCGCCGTTACTCCAAAGACAATCCACTTCGTCTGTTGGCGCTGGACAGGCGTGGACACGCGTCTGTAGCGGTAGATTTGCGAAAAAGATGAGGGCTACAAATATAACTCCAGTAATCAGCAGGTAGAGCCACACTGGCCAATTCGTTTCGTAGGACGACGTGGTAGAAGGGAAGTTGTTTAAAAATGCATTAATGATGACGAGCAGCAGGATCAGTCCCATCCAGCGCGGCATAAGCCGTCCATTGGGGAAGAGCAGAAAGAACACACCAATGGAGACTTGCCCCAGAAAGCCAAAGATACTGAGAGGTAAAGTGAGGGCGGGATAGGCGAGTGCCAGCGCATTAGGGGGATTACTTGAGGAGGTTGTATAAGACATCACGAGAAAAAAAGCTGCAAGCAGCGCCAACCAGTCATCGGACCTGCGCCAGAAGATGAGGAAACCGACTCCGCACCAGATCGCTGTGATGATCGCGAAGAAGATGGTGAGCAAAGTCGCATACTCACTTGCAGAAATGCCAATGGTTGAGAGTGCCTGTAGCCCCTGCGCAGACAGTTCTCCGTTGAGGCTACAATCAACGCATCCCCTTTGGATTTGCTGATAGTACGCTGGGAGGCTGGCTAAAAAGAGGACCAGGCTTGGAACGACCAGCACCAACCACACTGTACGGCAATAATGAGCCAGGAGCCAGTTAAGCGTGTATTCGTTGCGTTGGAGTCAACCGATACGCTTGCGCTATTGTGTTCAGTATTCGATCTGTTCATGTATCATTTCCTTACCATGAGAGCCTTTCTCCTGCTTGTATGCATCTGCGAAAACAGCATATGAACGAAAAGAGATATTCGGCTTTTCGGTATCTTCATTCTACTGCTATAGTATAACAGAACCGTTACAAGATCGTTACAGTGAGATAGCGTGCATACTTTTGTGAGACAAGAAGATATTAACCTCATCGTGGCAACGGATGCCAGGGCAATCTTTGGCGTTAGTGATTGGTGCATCGACGACATTGGAGCTCCAACCCTGTCATGCTGCACCCACCCTTGTCATTCTGAACGAAGTGAAGGATCTCGCACGCTGGGCAACGAGATCCTTCGCTGCGGCTCAAGATGACAATCGGGGCGCAGAGAGACCCTACGCTGCGCTCAGAGTGATAAGCGGGGAAGTAGCCGCCGTGATGAGTGGAAGCAGGAGGAGTCTGATACAGTGATATAATGTCACTGTAAACAGTACGCTCAACGAGGAGATTAACTATGAGCACCACAGAGGAAACCCGCATCGAGCGTGACTCGATGGGTGAGATGCAAGTTCCGGCACATGCTTATTGGGGTGCAAGTACCCACCGTGCCCTACTCAATTTTCCAATCAGCGATTTGCGCTTCCCACGTCAATTTATTCGGGCGCTTGGGCAGATCAAACAGGCAGCGGCTCAGGTAAATGCAAGCCTTGGCCTTATTGATCCACAGATTGCCGATGCAATCGTACAGGCTGCCCAGGAAGTCATCGACGGCAAACTCGATAGTCACTTCGTCCTGGATATTTTTCAAACAGGTTCCGCCACCTCGACCAATATGAACGCGAACGAGGTGATAGCCAATCGTGCCAGTGAACTGCTGGGTGGTTCACGCGGCTCGCGTAAAGTTCACCCTAACGATCATGTGAACTTTGGGCAGTCGTCTAACGACGTGATTCCAACAGCCATTCATCTTGCAGCATTGGTTAGTATCGAATATGACTTGATCCCGGCATTGCAGGGACTGCAAAGTGCGCTGGAAGAAAAATCTGAAGAGTTCATGCCGATTATTAAAA
>DATMNR010000020.1:0-4406 GCA_035568795.1 Ktedonobacteraceae bacterium | reverse complement strand
GTCTGGATGAGCTGAGTCTTCAGCTACAATCTCCTCCAGTTTTCCCTGCGCGGCCTCGATGCCGGACTGACCACCCCCACGACCCCGCAGGATGAAGGCGATACCGACGGCAACGAGCGCACCCGCGATGGGGCCCACGAGGTATACCCAGTAGCTGGAAAAGTTCCACAGGACCAGGTCCGGGCCAAACGAGCGCGCCGGATTCATGGACGCCCCACTGATCGGGCTAGACCAGAGCCCGGCCAGAATGATGTATGCACCCACCCCGAACGCCGAGATCGGCCCGAGGTTCTGCGCTTTGGAGGCCGTTCCCAGGATCGTGCTCACCAGGCCGGCTGTCAGCACAAACTCTACCACCACAGCTTGCCAGTCGCTGATGCCCGGACCAGGTTCTGTGGCGCCGAGCATGCCTACATTGCCGAAGGTCGCCCGCAGGAGTAGGACTGCGAGAGTGGAACCGACCAACTGGGCGATGATGTAGCCGGGAACGCGTAGCCATGGGAAGTTACCGCGAGTGGCAAACGCGATGCTGACCGCAGGATTGAGGTGCGCCCCGGAGATCCCTCCCATGAAGAGGATAACGGCCAGGACCGTCAGGCCCGGCGCGGTCACTGCTGCAGCCCGGCTGATTTGCCCGTTGCTCACCGCATTGACGACCCCTCCACCGGCTCCCGCCAGCACGAGCAAAAACGTTCCCAGAACCTCGGAGAAGAGTCGCCGCCACTCTAAGGCGGGATTGTCGAAGTTCCTGCGATTAAACTCAAATCCTGCTTCGATGCCACTCAGGATCGAGGGCTCTTGCTGCTCGCCAGATACTTTTTGACTGCTCATACACCCCTCCTTTGAAGCAAGTAATCGCTGCTCACCATGACCTTGGGCGAAACCCGAGTGTTCCGAGTCTTTTGTCTTTCCATGATGATTCCTTCTAAATATGCTACTATGCTAATTTTTTTAACCCTTTCCGCAAAGGGCTAGCAAGGATAAGCCTTGCTCCTAAACAACTGCCAACATGGATTAGGAAGGCTGATCCGAAATAAGTCCAACTCACCGAACTCCAACTAGGAGCTTGCTTGTATGGATGTCTAATGCTGACAGTAAGCATGAATGATCTCGGCTCTAGTATACCATTCACGAGGGATAAGCGCATCCTGAAAATGCACTGTTTTAAACACCTGAGAGTAAGAAGAATTTTAGCCGAAGACATGCAAGAAAACAATCTACCATAGGGTTGCTAACAGTTGACGAACATCTGTTCCTATGCTATACTTTCATTACATTTGATGCAGATGCATCACTCACCTGTGTGCTCAGGCTGAGAAACCTGGGTCGTATATCGGTCCAGGTCTGCGGCTGCGGTTGCCCGCAACAGGCCTTCGGGCTTGCCTACATGAGGTAGGAATAAAGAGAGCAGTATCCTGTGCCTTGCTCGCAAGATGCGAGAAAGCCTAGGATAGTACTCCCTTTCAGCAACGGTATAAACAGGGTATAGATTCGGGAAGATACAGGCTGTCCTTTCTCTGAAAAAGTAACGAATTATTGCTTAATACACTTCGGGTACCAGGTGATAGGCCCTATCCGGTTCTGTATATCCGTTTCGATGTTGTGGTTTTCCGAGCTTGATCTCTTCGTGCGGAAGTTCCTTGTAGGGGATCAAGCTCAAGAGGTGTGCGATACAGTTCAGACGCGCGCGCTTTTTCACATTCGAGTTGAGGACATACCAGGGGGACTCAGGAGTATCGGTTGCGGCAAACATGGCATCCCTGGCTCTGGAGTAGTCGTACCAGCGTCGATGCGACTCTACGTCCATCGGGCTGAGTTTCCAGATCTTCCTGCCATCGTGAATCCTTGCCTTGAAGCGACGGTCTTGCTCTTCCTCGCTGACTTCCAGCCAGTACTTGATCAGGATAATGCCTTGCCCAATGGCCCACTGCTCGAAGAGCGGGGTGTTTTGCAGGAATTCCTCGTACTGCTGGTCGGTGCAGAAGCCCATCACATGCTCGACGCCAGCCCGGTTGTACCAACTACGGTCGAAAATGGCAACTTCACCTGCCGCCGGAAAGTGGGCGATATAGCGTTGGGGGTACAGCTCGGTTTTCTCGCGTTCGGACGGCTTGGGCAGGGCCACATGCTTGAAGACGCGAGAGCTGACGCGTTCCCTGATGCGCTTGATGGTGCCTCCTTTGCCCGCGGCGTCACGCCCCTCAAACACGATGATCACTTTTAATCCCTCGTGTACCACCCAGCGTTGCAATTTCACGAGTTCGACCTGGAGTTTGGTCATCTCTTTCTCGTATTCTTTCCGTTTCATTTTACCTTGCTTCTCTTCCTGGTTCTGCTGGTTTTCTTGTTTGTCCTTTGTCATCTTGTATCACCTTTCTGCGAAAAATACCTCAATGAGACGAATGTTGAATTGACACTTATCATCTTGTACATGGAGATACGCAATGCATTGCGCACCTCCATCCTAGAGCCAACAGTGCGTTAAACAGTGTCAGTACCACCAGTAGTAAGGCTGTGCCCCATTGCTGGATGATGAGGCTGGCGATTGCAGCGACCAGCAGGAGAATCTGCATCGGATCCTGGTACTGGCGCAGGAAGGCACGCCAGCCGGGTTCCTTCTGTTCTGCTGTGAACGCGTTTGGGCCGAACTGCTTCAGGCGGCTCTCGGCTTCTGCCTGGCTCAGACCGGTTGCTGCATCGACGCTCTGCTCTCGCAAAGCGTCCTGGATACTGAGTGTGTGCCAAGCAGGGCCTTGACCAGACTGCCTACTTGCAGTTGATGTTGATGTGGTCAAATTATCCTCCTTCATGATGTACGAAAAAATAGTTCTGGGTATTAAACTCAGCAAGAATCAAGTTATTCCCGATATTCCAGTAGGATAGGTTGCTTGTTGTATAGGAAAGCTTGGATATGTTATTGATGTACTGATCATTGTAGCCTAAAATATGCGAAATGACTATTCTCCAAGTGGTATAGAAGGAGGGTATAGTCCTGGCGAATAGTGTTCGACTGCAACTTCGACTATAATGATACCGGGAATTATTACCTACTCGCATACAAAATGAAGAAAGAAGCTTGTTATGTTAAAACAATTACATCACGTAACTAATGGGACAACACTGGCTTTAAGTGGCCTGATGCTTATACTATTGCTGGTCGCTTGTGGCAGTAGCTCCACAGGTGGCTCTACATCGACACCGACACCAGTTCCGACATCGACACCAACCCTGGCTCCATCACCTACATCACCAACCGCGGCAAATGGTGCCATGACTGCTTTTGAGGGTAATAGCTTTACTATAAGTTATCCGCAAAATTGGCAAACTACTACTAAGGCGAATAATATCTTTACCTTTGCAGATAGTACAGGCACACTCAAAATGACTATCACTGTAGCCCCTGATCCCAATGGCACTATTAGTGCGGATTCAGTTGCCTCGACAGCGTTACAAGCAACACAGGTGCTGCTGAAGAATGCCAAAACAGTTTCCGTTCCATCTACAACCAATGTTGGTGGCGATAGCTGGAGCCAGATATCTGCATCTGGAACGCAACGATTAAATAATCAGGATACAGATATACAGGTGGTAGTGATTGCAACGATTCACCCGGCGAACACTCTTCTCAGTAAGAGTTTTACGATTCTCTATCAGGCTTCGGTAGCGACGTTCAGTCAAGATAGCACAACCTACTTCCAGCCGATGTTGCAATCGTTCAAGTTCGCATAACAGGGTTTCTGTGCGGCTGCGGCGAGCTTACATGAGAGTGTGAAAGGGTTTTTGGGCACCCGCGGGTGCCCAAAAACCCTTTCACACTCTCACCTTAGGGAATAGCATTCTGGACTTTTTTCGAGTATAGTATGCTCAGGTTAAACAAAACCTGCGTATTTGCGTATGAAGAGAATAAGTGAGGTAAAGTTATGAGCGAACCAACTCTTAATGCACTGGCGAACTTACAGAGGCTAGCTCAGGGCGATCCAACGGTTATGAGTTTCGTTCAGCCCGCAATCGAAAGCTCATTCAAGGAGTCAGGACTTGACCCAAAGACGTTCATGCTTGTGCGTATGGCGGCACTGGCGGCACTGGACGGAGCTCCTGCTTCATGGTTAATGAATATAGAGGCTAGCGGTGAAGCAGGCCTTGACCCTGAAACTATACTCGGGACTCTTATAGCGATCTTTCCCGTAATTGGTACAGCACGTCTCGTATCTCCCGCCAGCCATATCATGAAAGCGTTCGAACTTGCGGCGAACGTCGAGTAATCGGCTCGCTGGCTGTATTGTTAAAATCAGGGAAATGGTTGTATTACTAGTGACCAGCAGGGTCTTTTCTGTTCGAATGGCCAGAAAAGACCCCGCTTGTTCGGATTACCGATACATTGATTTAAGATATACAGCGAACATCAT
>DATMNR010000019.1:0-2620 GCA_035568795.1 Ktedonobacteraceae bacterium | reverse complement strand
ACAAGCGACAGCACGCAAGTTCCAACCTCTGCATAGAGATTCCTGCGACTTCCCTTCGCCGGTGGAGCTGTTCAGCGAGATCGGCGCGCGCGAGTGGTTTGCACCCTTACGCCCGCGTGCCGATGCCGAGCCGTCAAAACGCTACTGTATAGATAAGGAAGCACGCACGCTGCCGACCCTCGCGCTCCAGGTGGTGGAACGACGCCCAGCAGGCAAGCAGTTGGTGTTCGACCTGGCGGTGGACGATCTCCACACTTTCGTTGCAGGCACATTTGCGGTCCACAATTGTATCGGTAACAGCGGCCCTCTATCCGATCCGGTTGCTGAAGCGGTACAGGATAATGATCTTGTAGTAGCGGCAGTATTGAGTGGCAATCGTAACTTTGAAGGACGAATCCATCCTCAAGTACGTGCAAGTTTCCTGGCATCTCCACCTCTGGTCGTAGCTTATGCGCTGGCGGGTACCGTAGACATTGACCTGGCACATGAGCCAATAGGTAGAGATGCTAATGGTGAAGAGGTATTCTTGCACGAACTCTGGCCTACTCCTGAAGAAGTTCTCGATGTGGTATCCAAGTCGGTCACACCTGAATTATTTGAGCGCAACTATGCTCACGTATTCGATGGTGATGAACATTGGCGCTCGTTGCCCAATACTGAGGGCGAACTTTTCAAGTGGGATCCGAACTCAACCTATATCCAGGAGCCACCATTCTTCCAAAATATGCCTCTTGAGCCTGAGCTTGTCAGGGATATTCGTGGTGCGCGTGTTCTGGCAATGCTTGATGACTCGATTACAACGGACCACATCTCTCCTGCAGGGAGCTTTGCCGCGACAAGTCCTGCGGGCAAGTATCTGATCGAACATGGAGTCGAAAAACGCGATTTCAACACCTACGGAGCGCGTCGTGGCAACCATGAAGTGATGGTGCGAGGTACTTTTGGCAACATCCGCTTGCATAATCGCATGGTCCCTGGTGTAGAAGGATATTATACGATCCACCTCCCCGATGGAGAACAGGCAACCATTTATGAAGCATCTGAAGGCTATCAAGAGGATGATATCCCATTGCTTGTGATTGCCGGGAAGGAATATGGCTCGGGCAGTTCGCGCGACTGGGCTGCCAAGGGGCCATTGCTGCTTGGTGTTCGTGCTGCCATCGCTGAAAGCTTCGAGCGCATTCACCGGAGTAACCTTGTGGGTATGGGCATATTGCCGTTGCAGTTCAAGCCAGGCGAAAACAAAGAAGCACTTGGACTTACTGGTCGAGAAGTATATGATATCGAAGGTATAGAGAAAGGCCTGACGCCGCATCAGGAAGTGACTGTGAAAGTTACTCGAGACGATGGCTCGTCGTTCTCTTTCCAGACAATAGCCAGGCTCGATAGTGCTATTGATGTGGTCTATTATAAGAACGGCGGGATATTGTTGACAGTGTTGAGACGGCTGATGAAGGGGTAGGGGTACACGTTGCTAAGGTTGCGGTACATCCGCTCCTGGTGCGACGTTGTTATAGAGGAAGCGGGCATGAGAGATCGTGCCCGTTTCCATTTATCAGTGCTCCGCGTTTTGTCATACAGTTTCCGCTTCGGCCAACTTCTCCAGTTCTTCTTTACGAGCAGAGAGCGGTAATACCTGACAGGCATTTGGCGGGAATGAGAGCATCACATTCATGGCAACAAAGTAACCGCGAGCTTGCTGGCTTGGAACATCAGCAGTCAGTATCGTAGTCTCGTTGATGCGTACATGGAAGCGTGTGAAAGGACCCAGGAATGTGCGTAACTCAATTATTCCGGGGATCTGGTTGTCCGTAGTAGTGTCTTTGTCTTTGCCATCCTCTGTGGCTGTCTGAATTGACATCTCTTCGGGACGTACCAGTACTAATACGGGTTCGCTATCTTCGAAGTTTGGTTGAGGAGGAATATGCAGTGTAAAATTCCCAGCCTGGCAGATCCCTTCTGCAGCAGACGTTAGCACCCCCTGGAATTGATTGCTGCTGCCCACAAAGCTGGCGGCAAAGACAGTACGTGGATTGCTATAGATCTCTTCCGGATTGTCGAGTTGTTCGATACGCCCTTTAGCCATGACCGCGATGCGGTCGGAGATGGCCAAGGCTTCTTCCTGATCATGTGTGACATAAATTGCGGTCATTTTGAGTTGCTGCTGAATGCGACGAATCTCATTACGTAATGAGACTCGCACCTTTGCATCGAGGGCCGAGAGTGGCTCGTCCAGCAAAAGCACCTTGGGTTCGACGGCCAGAGCACGTGCCAGAGCGACGCGTTGTTGTTGCCCACCAGAAAGTTGATGCGGATAGCTGCGCCCTTTATCGCTAAGGCCAACTAACGCCAGTAATTCAGCACAGCGCCCCTTTATCTCTTCTTTGGGTTTATGTTGAATGCTCATACCAAAGGCTATGTTTTGTTCTGCAGTCATATGGGGAAAGAGCGCATACGATTGGAATACCATGCCCATCGGGCGTTTACTAGCTGCTCGATTGGTGATATCCTCCCCGTCAAGAAGAATATTGCCTTGACTGGGTATTTCAAAGCCCGCCACCATACGTAAGATTGTGGTTTTGCCACATCCACTTGGGCCAAGGAGGGTGAGAAACTCGCC
>DATMNR010000018.1:0-3948 GCA_035568795.1 Ktedonobacteraceae bacterium | reverse complement strand
GCAACACGTGCAAGCACGCGTCGCGCCTTGGCAACAGGTACGAAACCGCCAGCAAGCTTCCATTCAGTGGCGCTTTACCAATCAGGACGCGCGCATTAAACTCAAGCGTCTCTACCCGTCAAATCAAGCTTGACGGATTAGTAGGTGCCGATTTATCGTGCACATCGCCGATTTATCAGCCTTCGGTGGATGGTACGATGTCCGAATCAAATAGTTAATCACCATTAACCACCTGGATTAAGCTCACCACAATGGCTACATTTTATTCAATGATTGTTTTCCTCAACACCCCGCTTTATGTCTTCTGGAAGCGTCTCCGCTCGTAAGGCGTCCACATGTTTAATCGATTGAAGTATCTCACTTCGTACTTTCTCCAGGTCTACTTCCAGGCTTTTCATCACCCTCACAGCCAAACCTCCACCCTCTCGTAAAATGCCAAGCAGCAGATGTTCGGAACCAATATATTGATGACCAAGCGACCTTGCTTCATCAACCGCCATTTCAATGACTTTCTTTGCACGCCTCGTAAGTACTGCCTGACGTCCAGCAAGAACAATTTCACCCTGCATCATTGCCGTTTTGATCTTGCTCAACACCGGGTTACTCTTCTCTTGGCCTTGCTTGAGTAAAGACAAGATCTCATTACGGGTCTTATCCAGCTCAATACCGAAATCGCGTAAAACATGTGCCGCGACACCTTCACCTTCGCTCACCAAACCTAAAAGCATATGTTCAGTTCCTACATAGTTGTTTTCAAGCCGTAGAGCTTCATCTACCGCGAGTGCCATCACATGACGCGCCCGCTCTGTGAAGTTCCTGAAAGGCTCTTTCTTTGCATTTTCTCCTGTAGACACACGTTGCCGCTTTATAAACTCCTCAAGATCAGCACGTGTGAAGCGATACTCATTGCCAATGCGATACGCAGGCAATTCACCACGATTGACCAACCTTCTCACAGTTACTATATCAACACGTAGAAATTCAGCTATCTCTTCTGTTGTAAGTAATGGTTCCATAATAACCTTCCTTCCAAACACTTTACATTACTATGCATTATTTAAACATACTATAGATTATTTTAGCTGACTTGTCAACTCTTTAAATCAAAAATTCCTATCCAGAGAGAAACATCACACACGTGTAATGAATAAATCCCTTTGCCCGCCTTCGGTGCCGCACATCTAGAGGTTGCACCATCAGTTCCCCGAACAGTTCCTTTTCCTTCCCCTGCCGTAGGCAACTAACAAACAGGAGTGCAGAGGACGCAGTCCTTTGCCGGGGTTCGGGGTGTCCCCGAAAATCCCCTTTTACATCTCCTGCCGCCGAAGGCGGCCAGTCAATAAGCCCCCGGGTTAACCCTGTCTAAATAGACAGGGTTAACCCGTCATAACTATCTGCACAAAAAACCGTCGAAACTAGCGGTGCGCAACACCAAAACCAAAGCTATACTTACAACTGTGCAGAGGAAACTACCAGCAGAACCCTACGGCTGGCACAGCGCTGATTGTGGAACCCGGCGCAGTGCCAGTCGTTCAGGCAGAACACTCTCAAATCTGCGTGCGAGGCGGACAACCAAAGCAGTGCTTTGTCGAGAGATATCATCGGATATGATATCGCAGGGAAATGCTGGTAGGGACCATACAACCTTGTAACTGCACAAGCAACACACAAACATTGTCCTACACAAACAGAAATGCAGCGCAAAAAGGAGAAGAGCATGGCGCAATGGGCTTACAAAGTAGCATATATTGATTATCGTGGGCGTATTTCTAGCGAAGGTCTTGAGACACTCATCGGCAACGAGCGACGCAGCACCTTTGCCCGTCGCTACATGAATACACTCGGCCAGGAGGGATGGGAACTTGTCGGCATCCAATCTCTGACCGCAAACTCCGCCTATTATGTTTTCAAACGTCCCGCACAGGAAGGTGATTTCGCAGACGAGGCGCCAGCAGAATCCAGCGCGGAGACCCCTTCAAGCAGCGGCCCAACAGTAGAGACAGCCTAGAACATTCTTTTCTGGAATAACCGAACCAAGTCAGAGGGCGCAAATAGATTTAGCGCCCTCTGCATTTGACCACATAATGATGGGTTTTGCTCCTGTAGGGACATGGGTGGGGACGCTTGCGCTGTCCTGATGCCCAATACCCGAATGGCATGGACGCTTGCCTGTGCCAATAACTCTTCAAACTTCCTTTGACAAACGAGCGTCTGTAAGCTTCTCGATACGTTCCTGAAAGTAATCCCGCCACTCCTCTGGCAATGCCTCCACAGCCACTACTCGCCGGATCAGGTCCAGGTTATACTTATCTTCACGATAGAGACGTACGATATCAGCAACCTTTATCTGGTGTTCGTCACTATGCAACAAGCTGATTGAGTCTCCAGCAGCAACCTCTCCCTCCTGGAGCACAGCAAAATAGAAACCGGTTCTACCGCTTACCAGGAATCGCCTGAGAATGTCATCACGCCCAAACTTGATTCCAAGCTTGAAGCATGGGAGCCTGGGTTGCGTCACCATCAGTTTGGCAGATCCAACCTGAAAATAGTCACCTATATGTACTGTATCTTCCAGAAGACCTGTGAGCGTAAGGTTCTCACCGAACATCCCCCAGGGCAACTCCATCTCGGGAAACTGCTCTCGCCAGAAAGAGTAATGTTCCGCTGGATACGCATAGATTGCCTTATCCAGCCCTCCATGGACAGTGAGATCCGCCTGGCGATCCCCCTCAAGATTCAAGCGCCGAACAGCAACCCGCCCCTCCACTGCCTCCTTAAAAATCCCAGTCTCCACTATTTGGCCATTCCAGACCACTTCTCTTGGTTGCCCAACATTGACCGATATCACTTGCATCAAAGATGCTGGTTGCATGCTTTTTCTCCTCAATTCGCTCTATCGCACAACTGACTTAGCCATCAGAATATCTGGTTTTCCAATCCCATTTGCATCAGGCATCACACCAATAATCACAAAACCTTGCTTCTGGTAAAACTCATAAGGATGCTGCTTCAAATTTCTGATATTGGCAACATACTCCCAGACATGAGGATAGAGGTCAATACCAGAAAGGCTCGTCTGATAATTCGCGTCATCAGTACCAAGGGTAATCGTCAATCCACCTCGCTCTTTCACACGCGCCTCCAGGTCCGCTACCAGTGCTCGACCGATACCTTTTCCTTGCTGACTCACGCGCACTACTAGAGGATGCAATTCCCAAACGCGCCCGCGATATTGGCTAATGCCGCCAATCCAGCCGAGTACTGTCCCATCCTCATCAACAGCTATGCGGCTGATGCGATCGGTTCCAAAGGACTCATGCACTTCCTCCAGAGCAGATTCCATATCAGGCCATGCATCTGGCCAGTTTCTTGCAAAGCCCTCCACCAACAACGCAGCAACTTGCTGGATGGCTGATTCATTGGTAGAAACAAGATCGACAATGAGCATTCCTGACCTCCTTATGCATCTTATATTCTCATAAACATTAGCACAACATCTCACATTCCATGACCAATATATCAATCATCCATCTATAACCTGATATTTCTGTAATCATCGAGCGGTTTGCTGTGATTGCAATATGGGCCGCCTACGAAATCATTCAACGCAAAGGTGCAACCAGCTACGCTATTGGGTTGGCAGTAACTCAAATCGTCCAGGCCATCTTACGCGATCAAAATCGCGTCTTAACAGTAAGTTGTCTGACCAACGGCATATATGGTATCGAGGATGTATACCTCAGCTTACCAGCCGTCGTCAACCGGCATGGCGTCAATCGCATTGTTCAACTATCTTTGAGCACCAAAGAGGAGCAGCAGTTCAAACACTCTGCCCAACTGCTACGTCAAGCCATCGAAGAGCTAGAGCTGTAATCGTTTCCGCACCGAGTTTGTTGGCTGCTCTGAATGGCTCCACCCGTCGGATGTTAGATACCCCACATGTAGGGA
>DATMNR010000017.1:0-7341 GCA_035568795.1 Ktedonobacteraceae bacterium | reverse complement strand
TCGGAGAGGGCAGCCAGAGCCTGATCGAAGCGAGGGGTGATGTTAAGTTGATGCCTATTAGGGCCGTTGAATCGGCGATGTGCACGATAAATCGGCACCTACAGATGGCTGGAATGTATTTCAATTCCCACTGGGGATGATACTAATCAGGAATATGATTTGTCAGGTTAATTCGTTGTATGGCTGCTATGACGAGGTTTGAGAGTTGATCTAACGTAAGAGCGAGTCCACCATTAAGGGCATTCTCTATCATGAGATTATTGTAATCCAACGCGAAGCGACGGCTATCTGTCTGATATCCTATACATTCTTTCCCTAGAATATAAGCCATACCGAGTTCGACGCATGTACCCTCGTCTGGAACCCTGCCGTCTAGAATACAAATGAAAAGATCGCAAGCTCGAACTTCGCTTACGTCTAGATCGAATAATCGGCGTCTTACACGTTCTGGTGGTTGGCCCTCGCGTATCATGCGAATCGATTCACCGCCATCGCGTTGAGGTAAATATGTTTGGATGCCCAGTGATTGTACGAGTGCGTCTACTTTCAGATTGAAGGCTTTCTCCGCATCGTTAAATAGAGGGCCTGCTATATATGCCTGCATTCATGTCTCCTGCATCAGTGTAGGTGCGGTAGAGTTTAGTAAGAAACGCCTGTGGCGTCGTTGGTCATGAATTCTACGAGCTTTACGGCGCCTACGAGTGTCGCGCCATCGATCAAATCGGCTTCGGTATAGCCGCGTTTCTTGTAGCATGGAGTGCAGACGAGAAAAGTACCACCTGCTGCTACGTAATTCTTCACAAGATCGGCCATTGGTTGAAGTCCTTCTTCAAAAATGGTGTCAGCTATGCCTTTTACTGCCAGGCGTACACCTTCACTTGTCAAAAATACCATCGTGTTTTTGCCTGAAGCGACAGAAGCATTTGCTACAACCATTGCGACTGTCGCGCGGTCGGGATCATCGATGGAGCGTGTAAGGTTGATACAGAAATTGTTCATGAGAGTTTATTGTCCTTTCCGTAAGAGAAACTGATTTCCAGTAGAGTCTGGTAGTCTTTGGGTGAGTGTATTGCCAGTCATGCGACACCAGGCCTCTAAATCGATTGGCGCTGAGGAATCGTATGCCGTGACGAGCAGGGTTTGGCCTTGATCCATGCGTTGCATAGCCAGCATCACTTCCATGATAAGTTGGCTGCAATTTTTTTCTCCTAGATCGAGTAAACAGTCGGCATGGATCGAGTCGTCAAATGAAGACATGTCTTTCCCTTTTGTCTTAAACTACACCTCCTTATTCTATCACTGGTCAAACATATCTCGTAGTGCATTGTTGGCTTTCCATGTTTGTATTCAATTTGCGATGAGTTTGGGATCAATCTGGTGTCTTATTAGTGAAAGGAGATCGACGCCTCCAGCACATCCAGGCGACTTTACGCATACATGGGTCTGGTGGTGGACTAGGATGCGATCAGGCTACAAAGGCTTTCCGTGCGGCTGTTTAAGTCGAGAAAAGCAGCTGTCTTATACGTGTCCTTACGACTCCTGGCGTACAAAGTTTATACACAACAAGCAATGGAGGAACATGAACGAATGGAAACACAATTAACAACCAAGCACGCCGTCATTTTTGGAGCAGGTGGCTCCATCGGAACGGCGGTGGCCAAAGAGTTCGCGTCCCAAGGAGCTACGGTCTTTCTCTCGGGCCGTAGATTGGGTGCCATTGAGCAGGTAGCTCAAGAGATTCATCAAGACGGCGGCATTGCCTACGCCGCAGAGGTGGACGCGCTTGATGAGCAGGCGGTGCAAGCGTATCTCGATCGCGTGGCGAAAGAAGCAGGAAGCATTGATATCCTCTTGAACATTACGGGGCCACAGCCAAAAGACTACGGCAACTCGACAAGCACTTTGGAACTCCCCCTTGAACAGTTCATGTTGCCATTGACAACCCTGGTCCCCTCGCAATTCATAACGGCGCGTGCAGCAGCGCGGTACATGGTACAGCAACACTCAGGGGTTATCCTGTTTGTAACAGCGATCCCCGTGCGTGGATTTGCAAACGCCACTGCCATTGGTTCGGCCTTTGGTGCTATGGAAGCGCTCTTGAGATGTCTTGCCGCGGATCTGGGACCTGCTGGAGTCAGAGTAGTAGGCATTCGTTCCGGGGCCATGGTGGAAACCAGAACCATCCAGCAATCAGTTGAGAATGCCGTACAAAGGCTTTCAATCTCGAAAGAGCAAGTCATCTCTATGTTTGAACAGAGAACCCTTCTTAAGCGTCTCCCGACCGTTGCCGATACGGCACGACTGGCTGCTTTTCTCGTCTCGGATGGGGCGAGAAACCTCACAGGTGCTATTCTTAACGCTTCAAGCGGAAGCGTCGTTGATTAATCACTTCTTGCAATAGTGAAATTCTATAGTCAGGTGAAATCAGAATCACTAGCGCATGGAATGGGTTCACCAAGGAAGGTAGGCGGCAGGGCAAAGGAAGAGAGGCTGGACAGATCCAGGAACGCGACGAGGCTTCCAATCTGCTCTCCCTCTATATTCAGGACCATCAGGCCAAAAAGCTGATAGATGCCTGCCTCGACCTCCCTTCGGTACAACCCAAAACCCGGACTGCCATTGGCGCGCGTTGGAAGCAGTCTCCATTGCCTGCCGGGAGTGAAGATTCTCGTCGAGAGCAGCATTGCGATAGGCACACGTCCCTGGAACCAGGTGGGAATCGGAGGCATGGTGAACCAGGCGTCCTCTCGCAGGAGTGCCACGAGTCCAGGGATGTCAGATCGCTCCCAAAGTGATACATAGCGTTCAAGGAGGTTTTGTACATGAGGGTGAGGCTCTGCCATCGGGGTCTCAATTCCGACATTTCGCTGGCGCAAAGCGCGTCTGGCACGCTGCAAGGCACTATTGACGGCTGGAACGGAGAGATGTAACCACTCGGCCACTTCGACTGCTGGCCACTCCAGCACCTCGCGTAAGAGCAGAATTGCTCTCTGCGTTGGTGTTAAGTTTTGTAGCGCCACCAGAAAAGCCAGGGTGGTCTGTTCGCGCTGGAGCGCACGATCCTCAGGATCGCTGTGCTGATCGGCGAGCAGATCATCTGGGAACGGCTCTAGCCAGATCGGCTCCTGTAGCCGTGGTGTTACAGGGCGTGTAGGATCGCTCGGCGGATGCGTGTCTGGTGGCAAGGACCGTCGAGGAACGCGGGTAAGCATATTCAAACACAGATTAGTGGCGATGCGATACAACCAGGCCCGATACGATCCCGGGCTTGCGAGGGTCGCACGTTTCTCCCATGCTCGCAGCAAGGTCTCTTGCACCAGGTCTTCGGCGTCGTGTAGCGAGCCGAGCATGCGATAGCAATGCACAAGCAGTTCACGCCGATATATTCCCACGAGGGTCTCAAAAGCGTTCCGATCGCCCGTCTGAGCGGCGTGCACCAGTGTGATTTGAGTTAGAGTCTCCATTGTGATCCCTCTTCCTCAGAAATCCTCTAGAAGGGGCGTCGTGGCATTTCTGAGCAGTATAGCTAATTGTTGAATCCGCTCTTGTGAAGTGATCGGGGGTGGAGAGAGCACCAGTGCCTGACCAGGTTCGCTCATTTGCAATGCATTGTGTGCAAACCCTGTTGCCGTCACCCAGGTCAGATAGCGAAAAGATGCAGATTTGCCTATTTCGAGGTGATGATGTACATTCTGCGGAAGAAACAACAAAGTACCGGCAGTGACACACATGACCTTCTCTCCACAAGAAAAAGTGGCTTCTCCTTCTGCCACATAGATACCTTCATCTTTGTCCCGGTGTCGATGCGCATAGATGTGCGTCCCTGCAGGAAGTACATACTCTGTGCGATGTGCGGTATACCCAGCCTGTTCTCCGATTGCCTTGATGATTCTCAGACTGCCAAGATACCAGAGTGCTTCTTGCTCTTCATTCAAAGTTTTATGTGTTACCATGCCTGGAAAATCTCGCTTTCAGAACTTCTAGAAGTAACGCTATTAGGTTTGCGCAAAAGCGACCTTACTTGACGGAGAGAGGAGATCCAGGATTGCCTTTCCCCGTCTCAAGATAGGACTTGAGGCTAGCCAGAAAGTGCTCCCACCATGTATGAGTAATTTCATATCGCCTATCAGCCTGAGTAAACCCGTCATGGTTGAAGACCAGCTGTGTCCCGTTTTGGACAGGTGTGAGTTGCCAGTTGACACTGGTCCCTACCCAGTGCCCTGTGGGAGGGCCTTGCCTGGTAATCCAGTATACTTTCTTGTCCTTGTCCAGTTCGGCCACCTCGAACTGAATGACGAATGTCCCCTGGCTAAAGCGAAATTCAGCGAGAGAGCCCACCTCTGGTGTGGCATTCAGATCGTCGGTCCACCAGCAAGCGATTTTGTCTTGCTGAGTCAGAGCGTTGAAGACTCTCTCTGGGGATGCTTCTATGGTGAGTTCTTCGACAATAGATTCCATCGTTGTGCCTTTCTCTACTATACTTAACCTATAGGTTAAGTATAGTAGAGAAAGGCATTGCTGTCAAGGGTGTTGCCTTGCTTCCTACCCTTCCCGCTAAGCCTGGAATTTACGCTTTTGAGTGAGAGCGCGAACAGAGCGTCAAAAGTCGGGATGAGGGGACGAGAGAACGTCTGCGAGCGCATCAAGCAGGGATGGCCAACCAGATGCAGCCAGCGCGCGTGATTCTGGAGTGCTCAGCCGTTCGTGGGTCAGCACAACTTCCGTTACCGGACCCTGGTCGAGAAAATCCAATGTGACGACGGTTTCCCTACCCTGTATTGCTTCGCCTGACCATGTAAAGACCAGCTTTTCGGGTGGAACGATCTGCAGGTAGGTGCCGAAAATGGAACCGCCGTTCTCTAAATTGAAACGAAATGACCCGCCAACACGCGCTTCAAGGTTGCTGACGGTCATGCTCATTCCCCTTGGTCGCAACCAGTGCTCCAAGGCCTCTGGCTCGATCCAGGCGCGGAACACCCGTAGGCGTGAGGCTGTGAACGTGCGTCGTAATACAAGGGTAGTGCTGTCATGAGATGCCGGGGGTATCATCAGCGACTTGCTCCTTTTCCGATGTATCCAGCAGGTACGTTTCTAATGAGTCGAATTGTGTTTCCCAGAATTTGCGGTAGTGTTCAAGCCAGGCAGCAGCATCTCTCAGAGGGCCGGCAGCGAGGCGGAACATGTGCGTTCGTCCATTCTTCCGATGTAGGATTAGATCAGCGTTTTTCAGCACGCGTAAATGTTTGGAGATCGCCGGCACGGAAATCGAGAAGGGACGTGCCAGTTCCGTTCCAGAAGCCTCACCATGCGCAAGGCGTTCTAAGATGGCTCGGCGTGTAGGGTCAGCGAGCGCCATAAAGACGGTAGTGAGTTGCTCCGTTGAATCATTAACCATACAGTTAAGTATACGACGATTGTGAGGCGGCGTCAATGGTTCGCTGATATTTTCTCCTTCCACCCCAGAAGCACCAGTAAATCTTCCAGTTTTACCAGATCGCGGCGAAAGCCCTCTGGGGCAGCGCCACGGGGATGAAAGCCGCGCTGCCCCTGGCAGACCATTGTCCGTATGACCGCTTTTTGCGGCTTCGGAAAGAAGAGAGAAGGAGTTCTTCTGCACGTTTTCAACAGCAGAGCGTTTCTGTGGGTTCACGGGCTGTGGGCCAGAGGGAAAAATGCTCCCGTGTGCCCCGTGTCGTACTATGCAAGGTATGAGTTGATGTTTGAGCTCGCGCCTCGCGCGTTCGGCATGAACCCTGCCGAATGCTGTGGGACCCGCGCATTGGCGTCATTCCAGAAGCTCTCGGCGCGAGAGCCGTAGGGAGTCGTCACAGACTGATGGTTCTTCTCTTTTTAGTCTGTCAGGGAGGTTCTCCTTTTGACTTGCCCTTCCTCACAACTAGAGAAAGAGCATTCGATGAGAGGAGCAAGAGAAAAATATGGCAAGAACGTCAAAACCTGGAATTTATATCAGGCATGATGGGGAAGAGTATTATGTTGGGCAGAGTAAGAACACGGACAATCGAGAGGCGCATCATAGCGGGCGTCTTTTAGAAACATTCGTCGCACCTGAAAATAGGCATGAACGTAGGATGATAGAGACAGAGATGATTCAGTTTATGGATGCGATGGGTGTGCCGTTAGCCAACATCCACCAGCGCAAAGAGCCGCGTCTTGGGATTGAGTTGGAAGACGAGTACGGCTAATCCAAACCGCCCTTGGCTCGCCTGGGATTATGCGGGAAAATTGTCCACTCACACAATTGTCAAATTTCACTCACACAATTGTCAAATTTGACAATTGTGTGAGTGTTAGTGTATACTGAGAGAGTACGCTGTTGGTTTCTTGCCCATGGGAGATGCCTTGTTATGACGGAACAATCTGTCCCACTTGCGGCCCTTTTCGAGGATCAAAGAACACAAGCATACACCCGCTTTACGATCATTCGCCCGGCTCTGGAAGATGGCGTCAGCCAGGCGCATGTGGCGCGTATCCACAACGTCCCAGCCAGCACGGTTCAACGGTGGGTCAGGCGCTATCGTGAAAAGGGCATCGCTGGTTTGGCGGACGCAGAACGTTCCGACAAAGGAACGTCGCGTCGCTTGCCACCGGATGCCATCGCACTGGTGGAGGGGTTGGCCTTAGAAGCCCCTAGGCGTTCTGTCGCCGCTATTCATCGTCAAGTAACGGCGATTGCGCGAGAGCAGGGATGGAACCCACCCAGTTATGCTCGTGTTCGTCAGATCATCCAGAGCTTCATTCCAAGTATTCCGGCAGCCGGATTGGCGAGTGGTCGTCGCCAACTGATCGGCATGCTCATTCCTTCGTTTACCTGGCCGCTTATCCCCGAACTGATGCGCGGCGTGTCCGAGGTACTCGAGCAGACATCGTATGAACTGGTGTTGTACAGTATCAACGAAACTGATCTCAATCGAGACCGCAGCGAGGTTATCAATCGCGTGCTGGCAACGCAATTGACAGCGGGCCTGCTGGCGGTCTTCCCCGGCCCGGCATCTCAGGACTTGACGCGCCTGTATCACCAGGGCTTTCCGGTGGTTATCGTCGACGATCAACTTGAGCAGACAACGCCGTGGGTAGGAGTTGATAACACAACGGGTGCGTATACGGTTGTGAGGCATCTTGTTCAGCTTGGCCACCGGCGTATCGCGCATATTGCGGGTCCTCATGAATACCTGGCCTCGCATGATCGCTACAATGGGTATTGCCAGGCATTGCAGGAAGCAGGTATTCCTCTTGATCCCGAACTAGTACTGGAGGGCGACTTCTTGCCACCATCAGGTCGTGCCCGCGCCAGCATATTCTTTCAACTCCCGCTAGAGAAGC
>DATMNR010000016.1:0-7380 GCA_035568795.1 Ktedonobacteraceae bacterium | reverse complement strand
ACCATGCCAAGTTCCCACTTTGCATCTTCTGTCATTCGATCGGGCGACCAGGGCGGATCAAAGGTCAGGTTGCATTTGCAGGATTTGACGTTCTCAACCTCCCCTACGCGCATCTCCACTTCACTGATTACCTCTCCTGCCATAGGGCACCCCAATGCAGTAAGGGTCATTGAGATATCGACGTGGCTCGTCTCATTATTGATGTCAACATTATAAATGAGACCCAGATCAACAATGTTGACGGGAATTTCCGGGTCATAGCATTCATGTAACGCATCCATGACTTCAGCTTCGTTTATCTCTGCCATGATGTGTGGCTCCTTTGAAATTAAACCAACTAATTTAGTAGGAATTATACTCCTTTACTATAGCTCATTCTCAGTTGGCTTGTCAAAACCAAAAGTTGATCGGATTCTGTCAACATACAACGAAATAAAGCGTTCAACATCAACTTCTACAGAAGTAAGCATATTAGGGGCATGCAAGTGCTCGAGTGATGGGTCGATATCTTCTGTCAGATTTGAAAAATATGCGACGGTTTCTCCTAATGTGAGGCTACTTCCTATCTCAACATTTACGTATGCTGGCTCCCAGGTAATGATTTCTGGTTGGAAAGCAGCACACAGGCAGAGTGGATCGTGCATTTGAAAGGCGGTAATGCCTCGTGGCAAGCCAAAGGTATTGAGAAAGTTTTCGACCATTTGCTGGATGAGCCAGGTAATGGGATTGCCATTGGATGCCAGTGCCTGCACTCGTTCGCGCTTAAATAGCGTTTTTTGCGTTACATCTAGAGTGACAAGCCGCATGGGCCAGCCTGCATGAAAGACCATGTGAGCTGCATGTGGATCCGCGTATATGTTGAACTCTGCTTCTGGTGTTACATTACCTGGTACGCGCAATGCTCCACCCATAATCACCACTTCTCGCACATTCTCAGCAATGCGCGGCTCTTTACGCAGGGCCATCGCGATGTTAGTGAGTGGTCCAACCGGCACGAGCGTTATTTCTCGCGGTGCAGCCATGATTTTTTCGATGATCAAGTCTACCGCATGTTGCTTCACAGGTCGTAGTTGTGGTTCTGGGAGCGAAATTCCTCCAAGCCCATTATGTCCGTGAACGTAGTCGGCAACGACCGGTTGGCGCACAATTGGCCGGTCGCATCCGCGTGCTACCGGGATTGTATTTCGTCCTGTTACTTCTAAGAGCGCCAGGGCATTGCGCGTTGTCAGATCAACATGCACGTTACCGCTAACGGTTGTAATGGCTTCAAGTTGCACTTCAGGTGAAGCAAGGGCCAGAAAGAGCGCAAGGGCATCATCAAGACCAGGATCGGTATCGAGAATTATACGCTGCATGATAAACCTTTCATTGAGCCTGAAATGTCTCAACCTCTGACCTTGTAGGCAGGCCTGATTGCGCACCAAATTTGGTTACTTTTAACGCACTGGCATATACTGCGAATTGTAGAGCATCTTCGGGGTTCTTCCCTTCGGTCAAAGCAACAGTAAATGCACCCACAAAGCAGTCCCCGGCAGCAGTTGTATCAATGACTTTTACCTTCGGGGCTGGTTGATAGAAGGTTAAAGTGTTTCCGTTTCCATCATCGCTTGCAAGCACAGCCCCACGTGCTCCGAGTGTAACAACTACCTGCGATATTCCCTGTTTCTGGATCATTGTGGCTGCGATACGAGCATCTTCTTGATTGTCAATCTGGCTTCCACTGAGAAAACCTGCCTCGATCTCATTTACAATCAACACCTGCAACTGTCTGAGTATCTCCCACGCTAGATGTTGTGCTGGCGCAAAGTTAAGCACGACTGGAATGCCAGCATTATGACCGGCGGCAATCAATGCTGTGACAGTTTCGATCGGGATCTCCAATTGTAGTACAAGCGCGCTAGCCCGGCTAATAGCCTCGAAAATAGTCGCAAGCTGCTCTCGATTCTTGCCTACGCTCATATTTGCGCCTGAAGCGACAATGATAGCATTATCTCCATCCGGGGTTAGAAAAATAAAGGCGACTCCGGTGGCCTCCTGCTGGTCGATGGTGATGAGTTCAGTATCAATCTGATCAGCCATGAGCGCATGAAGCAGTTGCTCGCCAAAGGGATCTGTGCCAACACGACCAGCCATTGAGACAGACGCGCCTAAACGGGCCATAGCAACAGCCTGATTTGCTCCTTTCCCACCAGGAACCAGCTTCAAGGAACCTGCTCCAAGCAATGTTTCGCCTAGCACCGGTGGGCGAGGAACTGTTACTACCTCATCCATATTGAGGCTGCCAACAACGAGTATCATGCTATTCGACATAGTGTTCTCCTGAAAAATCTGAGCGAATATATTGATAGCAAGCATACGATATCGCGGATGAGACATGCAACTTCGTAACATAATCCCAAAAGTGATTAACAAATTGTAACTATTCAGTAGTGGGTTCCAAGGGACCTGCAAGGGCCTTTGGCGGGGTGCGCGGTGTCACCGCTTTTCTCCCCTACCCTGCCTCCGAAGGCGGGGCGAGAGAAAAAAGGCCTGAATAGTTACGGACATTCTGCAAAACATGCAGGTTAAGAACTCTTAGCTTGAATTGGCAAATCTCAACCTTCATCATAGTCATCTCTCAATAAAAGTTTAACAAAAATAACATACATTTGGATGGTACATAAAAAAAGGCAATCAAAAGTTAAGTTGATAGAAAGAAAGAAAGCTATGCTCAGTGTGTTGGACTCACCATCTATACGTTTAGCACAGGAAGCTGAGCGACGCCGTATTGCACGTGAATTGCATGATAGCGTTGTGCAATCTTTAACCGCGCTGGTAGCTGACCTGGAGTATTTTCAAACGCGCCAGCTTCCTGTACTAGACCAGTCTGGCCAGTCAATTGCTGAAAAAGTAGCAGCATGGCAAGAACTTGCTCGTGATAGTTTGACCTCCATGCGCCAGGCTCTTGGCGAGTTACGCCATCCAGGTGAATTAGACTTTGGACTTGAATATGCCATTCAAGTGTTTCTCTCCAAATTGCGAGAAGTCGGCTATACTGTCGTTTTCGAATGCGACAATTGGCCTGATCAATTGCCGGCAGAGCATACCACTCATATCTACTACATAGTGCGAGAAGCGTTAACCAATATCAGCAAGCATGCACATGCAACTTCTATCACTGTATATATGTTAGCTTTTGAGGATCACCTGCACATCAGTATACGTGATGATGGTGTGGGTATGAACAAACAGTGTACCACCTCTGATGTGTACAGCGGCTATCAACTAGGATTAATTGGAATACGAGAGAGGGTAACCTTGCTGGATGGTCAATTGACCATTGAAAGTTTAGAAGGTAGAGGTACGCTTGTTGAGGTGGAAATACCAATGGCTGGATTATAGGTGAGGGAGAAAAGGCCTGGTTGAAATCACTGACAGCCTGTAACTATTAAGCAGGGGTTACAAGGGGCCAGCAAGGCCTCTTGGCGGGGTGCGGGGTGTCCCCGCTTATCTTCTCCACCCCACTGCTGACGGCAGTGCAAAGAAATATACGCATAAATATTTTGATGGGGAACTAGATGTCTACAATTTTTTTGGATCGAGACGGGGTAATCAACGAAAACCGTGCAGATTACGTCAAAAGTTGGAGTGAATTCAGATTTTTGCCAGGATCGCGCGAAGCAATCGCAAAGCTAACACAGGCTGGCCATCGCATCGTTGTATGTACGAACCAGGCTGGGATAGCGCGTGGCACTCTATCTGTAGAAGTTGTTGAGGACATTCATCATCGGATGATAGCGAGCATCAGTGACATTGGCGGTAAAATCGAGAAGGTTTACTACTGCCCGCATGATAGAAATGGAGATTGTTCCTGCCGCAAGCCCCGACCAGGCATGTTGCTGCAAGCGCGTGATGAACTGGATATTGATTTGCATGACGCGGTTTTTATCGGTGATAGTATAACTGATATACGAGCTGGCCTTGCTGCTGGCATTCATACAGTGTTAGTATTGTCTGGTCTCGGTTTGGACCAATTTCTCGAACATCATCATGAAGTAAATGGTCCATTTCGCATCGGTATGAACTTGATGCATGCTGCTGAGCTTGTATTAAAGGGCTTACATGTGTCTTCAGAAATGCAAACTTCCCTCGAGTATGCCTGCTACTCTTTCCTTCATCTGACTGAGCAGTTAGATCCCCGAAGTTTCCTTGAAGAGCATAGCATGCAAAAGGTAACGCTTACTTTCTGATTTCATGATAGTCATAAGGGAAAATGGTATTCAACCCTCGACAATAATGTATTAGTCTATCGAAAACGGGTAAACTTTCCAGCGCTGAGGCATTCCCAACCAGTATCAGTTTCTTCTGTGCGCGGGTAAGTGCCACATTCAATCGATGTGGGTTGGTTAGATGATCTCTCAGTTGGCTATCCAATTCTGGCCTCGTAGTAGTAGCAAATGACATGATAATCACAGGCCGCTCGCCACCCTGGAAACGGTCGACTGTATCTACACTCAATTGAGTATCGTATGATAGTGCCTCCCAACCGTTTGACTCATCATCGCTAAACAGGTGTCTGCGTAGATTCGCTACCTGTGCCCGGTAGGGTGCAATAATGCCAATGGCTTGTTGAGCGATTCCTCGTGAAAGAAGGCCAGCAACTATTTCACAAACTGCCAGCGCTTCCGCATCGCTAGTTTTTGCTCTTTCCTGAATTCCAGACACATCCAGGAATACCATGGGTGCCATTGGATCAATGGCTCGAACAATCGACGCCTTTTCGGCATTTCTGGTTAGCTTTGGAGGCACTACATCCAACAGGCTATTCGCTACTGAAGCATGGGGTATCAATTGGCCATTGTAAAATACTTTCGAAGCGAAATGGGAAATCCACTTGTTCATACGGTACTGCACCTTAAGAGACACGCATGAGCTTTCTGATTGAACCTCGCCTTTCGTATGTTCGTAGTCTTTGAGCTTAAGGATACTGAAAAGTGACACAGAAAGCCCTTCATCCGAGGCTTCCTTGCTTAACACAAGTGGAGGTAGTTGTTTTTCATCTCCAACAAGAATAAAGCGTTTTGCGAAACGCAATGCTCCTAAAATAGCTGGAACTGTGAGTTGTCCAGCTTCATCGATAATTGCTACATCAAATTGAAAGGGAGCGTGTTCCTTCATTGCTCCTGCTCCATTGGATGTTGGGGGATTAAACTTGTCCGAAGACCACATTGCTGTTGTTGAAGCCACAACAGGAACGCTGCGGAGCAAATCCTGGACTGCCTCAAGAGTGTCAACAGATTTCAAGTTTTGCCCGACGAGCCTTTTCAATAGACGATCGGTAATAGTATTGTCGACGTTGCGAGCGCTTCCAAGACGCATAAATTCATGTAAGCCTTCAGCATCAAGTCGTTTGAGCATATTATCAACAGCTTGATTTGTGAAAGCTGCCAGCATGACACGCTGGCCCTGTTGGCAGTAGCGTTTGACGATTTCGGCAATAACGCTCGTCTTACCTGTACCGGGAGGTCCATGGATGAGCAGGTAGTCGCGCATTTGCATTGCACGTTCAACAGCCAGGTTCTGCTCCGCATTGAAATCTGTACGTGGTGGAACATTTTTCGTAGTATCAAATTGTGGCTGCATGGTTCCTGATACGAGTGAGCGCAGGTGTGGATCAGCCTGTAACCAGCGCAACAAGTTTTGTAGAGTTCGTACATGCACACTGTTGATATCATAGCGATCGATCAGCGTTGGGTGAGTGATTAACTCAGGACTCCAGACTGTAACTTCTTCAGAACTGATTCCGAGAATTGAGCCTGTGACGACTTCTCCAATTATTGGATTCCCATCACTGAGTAGAATTTCGTCTCCCACGCGCAATTCTGATGTGTTCGTGCAAGCGAATGTTTGCTGCCATTCACCTTGACCCGTAGGTACCGGCTTTGCTAGAGGTTGCAGGTCGCTGATCGCTGTTCCTTGTTCAACTCGCTCTTTGACTTGTATTTGCCAGAGTAATGCTTGTTGTTTCTCTCCTTCAAGGCCCTCCAACTGTAGCAGGTTGTAATATTTTGCAAAAAACTCCCGATCACGCTCGCTGGACGCAATGAATTGCGCCCCTACATTTTCGTCGTCGTTTTCAGGTAATTCAGGTTCAGGGGCTTGCCAATCGAGCAACGAAGAAATCTGTTGACATTGAGCAAGCATTGAGCATTTTGTGCAACGTGAGGCACCAGGAGGAGCAGGGGGAATGCCTGTTATATGACTCAGTACAAGAATATTGCGCTTCTCAATCACACGTTGCAATTGAGTTACTGTGAAACGGATATCGCACGTTTGTGCTTCTCCTGGCGTGCCACTATAGAGCAGGAGAGCAAGAGCCTTCTTCATGTGTGGATCCCGGCGCACTGTTAACAGAGCATGATAGCCTTGAACTTGCCATCTGTGAGATTGTTTTGGCAACTCACCCGTTGCTTTACCTGTCTTCAATTCTAGTAGTCGCTGCCGCCCTGTCTGTCGCCAGAGAAGGTCGAGTCGTCCCCTTAATCCAATTTCAGGTGCAAGAAGGAACGTCTCAGCACGTACCATATTCCTACTGGAATGTTCCTCAGCCAGGTCATTTTGGTTGTCCTCGGAAGTGGCTGTAGCAGGCATGTCCCATAGAGTGGCACTCTGGTTCTGAAACCAGGATGCAAGACTTTCCAGATGGGGAATCGATTCCGTGCGCATCTCTTCCGTGGATGTATTGATAAGCGCCAGGTCAATAGTGCTACGCTCAAGCGCCTGCTCAAAATGACGGCGCAGGGTTGCCTGTGGAGTTTCTTTCCCATTGGCAGCGTACCCTGTCATCAATTCTCCCCTATCGTGTTCCTTCAGCAGTTCTTTAAAGCTGCTATGCACCAGGTTTCCACGTATCATAGCCGCCGATTGTGGTGAAGAGACGAGCCTATTTAACAAATACTGTCGAGCGCAGTAATCTGCGTCGTTCAAATCGGTAATGTTAAGAATGGTATCAGGTTCCAGAATTGCCAGTGTATAGTCGTTAGCTCTGTAACGATAAACGGTGCGACCATTGCGATCAATTGTGTTTGTGGCAAGAGGAAGATGGAAGACTCGCAGCATGAGTTTTTGTGTTCGCAAGCCATTCCCCAGGTCGATGAGTCCTTTCACAAGACTGCGGTAATGTCGGGAAAGGCTGAAGGAGGCGAAGTCATTCCCTCTTGCTATTGTGATAAAAGGTGTGATCTCGCCATCAAGTTTCGCTTCGTATGCGTACAAGATACGTCCTTCAATGCTTGCTACCGTACAAGGATGTGGGTCTAGTGAGCAGAGAAAGCATTTGTGCTGCGTTTGCTCCTGGTTATGTCCATTAAGTGTTACCATCGAATGCGAACTCTCCTGCAA
>DATMNR010000015.1:0-4934 GCA_035568795.1 Ktedonobacteraceae bacterium | reverse complement strand
GCTCTAACCGAGGGATTACCAGCAGGGTCTGGAGTAAGACTCGGTGTACTGCGCCATGGCATGTGTGCTGATACGCTAGATCCCTGCGGAGTGTATGTAGGAACAAATACGGGACAACTCTTCGCTACCAATAACCGGGGTGATAGCTGGCGTTTGATTGCAGATTTTCTGCCTGCAATTTATTCGGTAACGGCTACTGTGCTGGTTTAGTGCCGGACAAATCCATACTGGGCATTGGATATACATAATACTGAAAGAGCGGAGTATATTGGAGACCGAACGCGCACGTCCAGAACGCTCGAACGCGTTTCGGTCTTTTAACAGAGAATGAGCCCCGTACTAGAATTTTTGCGGTAGTTAAAGAACCATCCCGCTTATTAACAGATCTGCCTCAAATCTCTCCTATTACGATACGATACTATTGCGTTTCTTAATTTAATATGTTATAGTATTAAATAGAAACGATACTGTTTCGTATCATTATATAGAGGGAGATACAATATGAACACATTGAATGCATCAGAAAGGCAAAACTATCCTCGTCGCTGGTGGGCGTTTGTAGCACTCAGCTTTAGCTTACTTGTAATCGGACTCGATAATACCGTACTTAATGTAGCGCTGCCAACGATAGCGCGTGATCTCTCTGCAACTCAGAGTCAACTTCAATGGATTGTGGACGCATATACACTTGTCTTCGCGGGCCTGCTACTGACAATGGGCAGCCTGGGTGATCGTTTTGGTCGCAAAAAGGCTCTACTGGTTGGCCTAACAATTTTTGGCGCAGGCTCAATCTGGGCAGCTTTTTCAGGTTCAGCAAATGTGTTGATCGTGGCCAGGGCATTTATGGGCATTGGTGGAGCTTTGATTATGCCCACAACCCTTTCCATTACCACAAATATATTCGAGGGCAAGGAGCGCGGTAGAGCCATAGGAGCCTGGGCGGGTGTAGCTGGATTGTCCATTATCATTGGCCCTGTCTTTGGTGGCTGGCTGCTAGATAATTATTCCTGGGGAGTAATTTTCCTGATCAATGTGCCGATCATTGCCTTTGTTCTGCTTGGAACAGCTTTGCTTGTGCCGGAATCAAAAGATCCCGCTGCCTCAAAGCTAGATCCTATCGGGGCACTACTTTCGATCGTCGGTCTGACTGCGCTATTGTGGGGCATCATTGAAGTACCTGTCGTTGGATGGAGCGATATTCGTATCATAGCTGCTTTTATAGCCGCCGCGGTATTACTACTGACTTTTGTAGTCTGGGAACTGCGCTCACCCACACCAATGCTCAACATGAAGTTGTTCCGTAACCCGCGCTTCTCAGCTGCAAGTCTAGCGCTTACTTTGACTGCTTTCTCAATGTTCGGTGTGCTATTCATCCTCACTCAATACCTGCAATTGATACTGGGTTACTCGCCCTTGCAAGCAGGAAGTGCATTGATTGCCTTGATCCCGACGCTGTTGATCGGCTCCATCCTCAGCCCACGCATCGTCGAGCGCATTGGGACAAAAATTCCGGTGACGATAGGGTTAATTATCGTGGCAGGAGCATTTGTGCTGCTCTCAACTGCCAGCGTGAGCAGCGGCTATGGGCTGATTGCCTCAATGCTGGCAATCTTAGGGCTTGGTTTTGGTATGACAATGGCTCCTGCCACGACTTCGATCATGGGAGCACTACCACTTGGTAGAGCCGGTGTGGGGTCTGCTGTAAACGATACCACACGTCAGGTAGGAGGAGCATTAGGCGTTGCCGTACTGGGCAGTATACTTGCCTCGGTCTACCAGTCATCGCTGAATAGCGCGTCTATTATGCAACTTCTGTCTCCTCCAATCCGCGAGATTATACGCGATTCAATTGGCAAGGCTGCTTTCGTTGCCTCGCACCTTGGCGAGCAGGCAGGGCAGATGCTGACAAGTGCTGTCAATATCGCCTTTATCGATGCCATGCATGCTACCGCACTCATTTCAGCGGGGGTCACGCTTTGTGGGGCATTAGTGGCACTGCTCTTTCTACCCGCATATGCGAAAGACGAACAGATTCCCCAGGGTAACTTGACGCAGGACGGTGTGGCTACTACAATGGAAGTGCAGGAGGAAGAGCAACTAAAAGCATGACGACAACATCTGGACCTGAACAAGGAATACGCAAGCCTGGGCGTCCACGCAGCGCCCAGGCGCACAAGGCAATTTTAGATGCGACCCTGGAACTCCTGGCGAAAGAAGGAATCCAGGGTCTCAGCATCGAAGCTGTAGCAGATAAAGCAGGAGTAGGCAAGACCACCATCTATCGTCGCTGGGCCTCGAAAGACGAACTGGTAATTGATGCCATCCGTGAAGTGCAGATTAATTTGTCGATTGTTGATACGGGCAATTTTCGCAATGATCTCATGACACTTTTCAAAAATGCCTACCAGAGTATGATGACCAATCCTCTCCTGGGACAACTGGCGCTCAAGTTCATAGGTGAGTATCAGAACAATCCTGAAATCTTCCAGGTCTTTCTTACGCAAGTCCTCATTCCGCGCTTCCAGCAATTCAGACACATGGTTGAACAGGCTCAAGCACGCGAGGAGATTCGCAGGGATATTAACTGGATGCTGGTCATTGACCTGATCGGCGGGTCGTTGTACTTCCACTCGATTATCACACGCTTTCTTTTGCCGTCATCCTCCTTCTCTCCCGATGAGTGGGTTGAAAAGTTGATTGAGACGGTAATGCAGGGAATAGGGACGAAATAGGCTAAAATTCAAGATGGATAGAGATAAAAATTTTCCATTCTCCGATGATCATGAAGCTGGTGATGATGAGATTGGCAGTGATGAACTGCTCTCCAATGATAGCCTGCGTTTATCTGAGGGTGCAAATATACTTGTGCGTTTGCACGCGGTCCGTGCATGGCTCTCTCGCAGGCGTGATGAGGCAACCATTGATGTAGGTGAAGCTGCCCTCGCGCTCCAGCAGATGATGCAAGAGCAGGTAGTAGAGACAAGGCCACGTCGAAGAACGCACCAGATTGAAGCAGTTCAACAGCAATTTCTGCGCGCACAGAAGGCACTTTCAGAGTCACAACAACGATTGAGCGCCTATGAAGAAGCACAATCCATCTTAGAGGATTGCGTTGCACATACAAGTGGCGAGCGTGTTTTGGTAGAATACTACCTGACCCTGGAAGAGCTTGTGCTGCAAAGCCAGGAACAGGTGGATGAGACAGAAGATCGTTCACCCTGGCTCGATGCTATGTCCGATGTACTTCATCGCATTGAACATGTCGGTATCCCTGACGAAGACTAGCGATTCTCACAAGCATGTATCTGCAAATTCAATATAATCAAAAGCCATCTCCTGCAAATTTACTGCCACAATAAGGAGCAATGTTATCATGGAGAGGATACAGACCTGTCCAGAGTGTGGATCCGAGTTGCACCACGGTGAGACATGCCAGGATTACTTTTATCAAATGCTATTTTGGGAGGCAGAGAATCCAAACTACGGCGTTGTGCATCATTTGATGGTGTTATGCTATCACCTCCAACATCCGAGTTTATACTCACCAGAAGGTTTACGTCAGGCGATCACGCTGTTAAGCGATTTTTTGGAACGCGGCCTCACGCCAGAACAAGTGCGCAAGCGGAGTCGAAATACAGTGAACTCAAGCACACGTACATGGAAAATTACTGGAACACCCTCCTCACATGGCGCATATGAGCATCCTATCGCATGGACAATGACTGCAGTAGATGTGATTGAGGATGGTAAGGTTAACTATTGTGACAGTGTAAGGACTTGGGCGAGGTCTGTACTTGAAGATCTGGAAAGAGCTTAATTGCTGTGATCATCAGGTCTACCACAACCACAACTCAAGCACATGAAACGTTCTGCTCAATTACAAAAAGATACTTGTTATAGAAACTAACCCTACTCTACTCCTATCATAGTTCCGTCAAAAATACGTCTGGAGTAACTCAATTTTGAGGTGCATACGAGAGTGTTAAACTGGTATCCATGGCTACGACCATTCACATATGTGGGATCATCAATAGAGAATATCAGACGATATATGATGGCGCAGCGCAGATTATCTACGCTCCCAGAAGCTCCCGGTGCTCTGTCCCAATCGGATTAATGGGCACACTACTCGACAAAGTGTGCTAGCTTCTCTAAAGTCGACTGTGTACCAAGCTCGTTATCTTCGGGCCGAATGCCAGATGGAATATCCTTGAATACGATAGATACGGTCGTTCCGCCTTCTTGAGGCTCTAATGTCACCTCCATGATCATCTCTCCCATGAAAGCTGGATCGACTGCATCAAAGGTTATCGCTTCGACGATTTTCTCAGGCGGTTTCAGTTCCACAAAGCGTGCAGTATACCTATCTTCCCCTTCTGAAGTCTTGCCCTGAATGGAGGATTCGGTTGAAGGATAATAGAGCGACATCTGATACCCTCCCCCAACTCTGAAGTCGAAACTATGAACTACGCCTGTCATATCTCCGGGCGCAAGCCAAACAGCCAGGGCCGCGGGGTCAGTAAATGCCCGATAGATCGTTTGCTGTGGTGCCTTGATAAATTTCGAGTTGCGCGTGCTGGCGTCTGAATGCGTGTCCATCATGGCGTATCCTTTCACTATTTCGCAGAGAATGATGCTCAAACATCATATGAGTGTTTGCATCCATTGTCAAACTGAAGTGTATGTTTGGCTCCATCAAATTTGGATTATTCACCTGAAAGATCGATGATGAACAATGAAGGTGCGTGTGAATGACTGTGAATGACTGAGATATGGTTTTGAGGCTCTCGGACATGGCAAGCCCAGTCCCTACATTTATTCAACTTTTCTAAAGCCCCGTGAGATAATAGGATAGGGATGACAAATTACTTACTTTTTGTTAGTATATGATAGACACTTTTATGGCAGGGTATAGAGGTAGATTCACACTTAAA
>DATMNR010000014.1:0-4251 GCA_035568795.1 Ktedonobacteraceae bacterium | reverse complement strand
ATATGCGCAGTCATCCCATCAGCGAATTCAAGATCAAGATGGGCAACATCCTCGATGTTCGATTGCACATGAGCATGCGCTTGTACCTTAATTCTTTCAGGCTTTTTATCAAGAAGGTACAGTAATATCGATATATCGTGTGGCGCCAGATCCCAGATGACATTGACATCATTGCGAAAGAGTCCTAAATTCACTCGCTCAGCTTCAATACAATATATTTTTCCTAATTCACCGCTTTGCACAAGCTTACGCAATTCGTTTACTGCAGGATTATACTCAAAAGTGTGTCCTACCATCAATATCCGCTGTTGCTCCTG
This sequence comes from Ktedonobacteraceae bacterium, assembly GCA_035568795.1. Lineage (GTDB taxonomy): Bacteria > Chloroflexota > Ktedonobacteria > Ktedonobacterales > Ktedonobacteraceae > DATMNR01. The sequence goes on along the minus strand of DATMNR010000014.1, from coordinate 3,934 downwards.
CGCAAGAGCAACTAATTCTTCTGCCTCGGTAACATTGGCAGTGAGGGGCTTTTCGACGAGTACATGTTTGCCATGGAGTAGTGCCTCCCGTGCCAATTGGAAATGTGTACTTACAGGAGTTGCGATGACAACGGCATCGACATCTGAGCGAAAAATATCTGCTATATGCGTTGTTGTGTGTATCCAGGGCTGATTCACTGTCAGGTTCGTAAGTCGATTTGCATCAGTATCCCCCACCATAATCACCGCTGACTGTGATAATGAATCCAGATTGCGTGCAATTTTTGGTCCCCAGTATCCCCAGCCGATTACCCCGAAGCGTAACTCATTTGCTCTCATTAGTTCCCCCAGTTTCAAGTTATATGTTTGATTCAAGCTCGCTATGAGCCTGCAAAACCCAATAAAATGCTTGTCTTGACGGCATTCACCACTTTCTGCGTTTGTTCTGTCGTAAGTTCTGCATACATTGGCAAAGAAACAATATGCGATGTGACTGTCTCTGTCACTGGGAGCATACCTCGATTATAGCCATAGTGTGAACAGGCAGGTTGCAGGTGGATAGGAGTTGGATAGTGTATTCCAGTAGCAATTCCTTCTTGCTCCAATGATGTACGGAATTGATCGCGTTCGTGAACTTGTATTACATAGACATAATAAACATGAGTGGCCCAGGGTCGTACGATTGGTATTGCCTGAACTAGCTCTTTCAGATGCTCCGTATAGAATTTAGCATGAGTCTTGCGAGCAGCAATCCATTGCTCTAAATAGGGCAGTTTAACTCTTAACACAGCGGCTTGAATTTCGTCCAGGCGAGCGTTTGTACCCAAAGTCTCATGTCGATAACGAATAGTCGAACCGTGATCACGATATTGACGAATGGATTCTGCAAGATGAGCATCGTTCGTGACGCAAGCTCCCGCTTCACCATAAGCTCCCAGGTTTTTACTAAAGTAAAAACTAAAACACCCTATATCTCCAATACCTCCAACACGCTTTCCCTTATAGGTGGCACCGTGAGCTTGAGAGGCATCCTCAATCACATATAAACCATGCTGATGGGCAAAATCAAGCACCGGTTCCATATCTACGGGATGGCCGTATAAGTGGACGGGTATAATAGCGCGAGTTCGGGAGGTCAATACCTGGCCAAGTTGCCTCCAATCCATCGTGTAGGTGTCTGGATCGATATCGATAAAAACAGGTTTTGCATCTACCGATGCAATTGCCTCAACAGTAGCAATAAACGTATTTGCTACTGTGATAACTTCATCACCCTGACCGATGTCGCATGCTCGTAACGCGAGTGTGAGAGCATCAGTGCCTGATGAGAGACCTACTCCATACTTAGTTCCGCAATATTGAGCGAATTCATTCTCAAATGCCTGACTTTGAGGACCAAGAAAAAGGTGCATACTTTCAAGAACATTTTCAATCTCTAGCATAACTTCTTGCTTAATTGACTGAAATTGCGCTTGCAAGTCTACTAAGGGTATGTGCATTCGTATATTGTCTCCTATATGAAGCTCTAGGTACTCAAAAGGAAATCACCCCATTTGCAATAATAAATGTCAGAGGTACCAAGTAGATGGCTGAAGAGGTTAAGAACAGGTTGAACTCTAATGAATATGTTCAGAATATCAAACTGGAAATATATAAGGGATCAAATTCAAAGATCTTTTACTGTTTGATAACCTTTATCATCTCATCTAACCCAGATTTACATAGCATTACTCACCTGATTTACACTAGCATGCGTTACTATCACTCTTGGATAAAAAGAAATGCTTTCATATTGATTTATGGAGATGGTATCATGGCTGTTCTTTCGCCGCCAACACAGAATACTCTTCGCGTTGATAAGTGGTATCTCAGAATCAAGCGTATACTCGATCTTGTATTAACCATACTAATCCTGATCCCTCTTATTATCGTCATTGGTATTTTTGCAGCCTTGATCCGTATTGACTCAAAGGGACCTATTTTTTTCCTTCAGAAGCGTATCGGAATGAATGGTGTCGAATTTGGTATGTTCAAGCTTCGTTCGATGTATGTCGATTCTGATGACGCAGTCCATCGTGAATCTATCAAACAGTACATAAATGGAGCGGCACTCAATGGTAAAGAAATGACGGACAACCTCTACAAATTGGTTGATGATCCCAGGGTTACAAGAGTTGGTCGGTTTATACGCAAGTACAGTATCGATGAACTGCCTCAATTTATCAATGTTTTACGCGGTGAAATGTCATTGGTTGGCCCACGTCCACCTCTTCCTTATGAAGTTGAAGAATATAGCCCTCGAGATATGATACGTCTTTCAGGCAAACCTGGGTTGACTGGAACGTGGCAAGTCTATGGCCGTAGTCGTGTTCCGTTCAAGAAGATGGTTGAAATGGATATTGAGTATCTTCAAGAGCAATCAATATTACAAGACTTTAAGCTTATTGCATTGACTCTTCCCGTGATGCTACAAGGTCGTGGAGGGGTATGAAAATCTATTTGCAAATGTGCATGGGACTTATTGAAGTAACTACAATCGTAATTGGGAAGTGAGATAGTTGTGTCGATTGTGCGAGCTATCGAGATATAGCTCGCAATGTACGAACTACTTCTTTAGAACTCAAATTTTCTTCTTCAGAAGAATGACGTATCAAAGTATAGCCAACACCTGGAACGGTAAGAATATACGTTGGTTTACCAGGATCAGGCTCTATCTTCTGGCGCAAATGACGAATATGTGCTTTGATCAAACTAGTGTCACCATCGTTACCAAACCCCCAAATATGAGAAACGATCTGGTGTGCTGTGCATACATTATTCGCATTGATAGCCAACAGATGTAGTAATTTACTTTCCGTCGGAGTCAAACGAGACATCTTGCCATTAACCATGACTTCGTTATGCAGTGAGTCGACACGAATAGGGCCAACAGTGATTATAGAGGATGGTCGTTGTGCAAGGCTAGAACGTCCTCTTCTACTCAAAGCATGTATTCGAGCTATTAATTGTGACGGAAAGAACGGTTTGCGCAAATAATCATCGGCACCTGATTCCAAACATCGCACCTCGTCCTGCACGCTTTTGCTATCAGTCATTATTAACACCAGCGCATCATGTTTATGCCTTAGATTCTGGCACATTTCTAAAGCATTCACGTCATTGATTGCAGTATCAAGTAAGACAAGATCCGGCTCTTGTTCTTCCCATTCTATTTTCGCCCGATCCCCTGAATAAGCTCGGTACACTTCGTAACCCAAAGTTTTTAACCAGCTTGTCAACATTTCTACCAAATCTCGGTCAGGATCAACAATCAATAACTTCATATTGTTCGCTCGCCTTCTAAAATAATATTCTCAGAATACAGACCTGAATGATCGTTATTACCTGATTACTCGCTATGTGGATTTTCAAATCCTTTTACGTGATAGATAAATCCATAGTTCTAAAAAAGTATGAACCCACTTTTCAAGATGTCTTTCCATCTCAAAGAGGGTATGCGTAAAGCAATGAGAACAATACAAAAGACAAATATTGGTAAATCTCTGCCACAAAATACTATATCTCATGCTAACATGAATTGCAATCTAGCAGGCATAATTGTATCACTAACTGGAAAATGGTACAATCTGCTACAATACATGAGCTTGAGAAGGAGATGTGCTATGGATCCTTTACCGTACTTTGGTAATCCACTGGTTATACTCAACCCTGCTGCAAATCGAGGCAAAATGGACAAGTATCGTTCCTTAGTTCTGGATCGAGTGAAACGCGAAAAGGCGAAATATGTCGAGACTACTAGACAGCGAGAGGCCACAGAACTAGCAATGATTGCTGCTAAAGAAGGTTGTCCGGTGATTATTGTAGGTGGAGATGGATCTGTCCACGAAGTTGTCAATGGTATTCTCAGCTCAGGGTCGCGTGTTCCTTTAGGTAT
>DATMNR010000013.1:0-5217 GCA_035568795.1 Ktedonobacteraceae bacterium | reverse complement strand
ATATGCGACCGTGCCTCAATCGTCATATGACCCGCAAATTGTATACCTGTTCCTACAACAGTAAGTGAGCCTTGTTTCAAATGCTCCTCATGGTCGTACAACTCGTAACACCTCATTTAGCACTAGCTCAGGTACTACTTTAACTGTTAATGATGCCTCTTCTGATTCTAGAGTTTCACTTAGATTCAGCTTTTGGAGGAGTCGGGAATGATAAATCCATGGACTATCAATGGCATCCGAGCTGGAATATCTTGTTCAGGAAGAATACCCATGGCATCTTTGTAACCTGGATCGTTGACAATAGCTGAGCGGATTAATTGCACATTTCCACTCATCAGTAAAGTTTTTTCAGCAGGAGTCAGTTCTACCTCATCCATCACAGTATCAGGATCTTGCTTAAATCTCTCCAATAATTCAGGATCTTCACCAAGCTTAAATAAAAAATCAGTGAATTTCGACGCCATGGTTTCCTCCTATCAAGAAAAGTATGTTTCCTGAGGATGATCAGGCTACAGATTCCACAGTTGCTAGAATGTTAAACGCCGCTGTATTCGCTTCCGAAGTAAGTGTACAGTTACTCATATGGTTGTGTCAAGGAAAATACGCACATACTCAAACGAGTTTTCGATCAATAGCATAGCGGGTGGCGGCGCTGCGCGAGGAGACCTGGATCTTGCTGTAAATCGATGTGAGATGAGCGTTGACAGTACGTGGACTGATCACCAGTTCCTCAGCAATCTGCGCATCGGTCAAACCCTGAGCAACCAGCCTCAGCACTTCCAATTCGCGTACGGTTAGATTGTTCTCGTGAGGGTGTTCGGATGGAGCTTTAGCATCAGGGGTTAAATGACTTTTAGAGAGTTGGGGATCAGGTGTGCTTTCGGGTTCAGGTACCTCCAGAAGCTGTTCCAGAGTCATCATGCGGCCTTCATTCCATGCTGATGTGAATGCCTGTTCACCCAATCGAGCACGCACACTTCCAACCGTTCGCACATAGTCTTCAAGCTCCTCTGGACTCAGTTCTTTGTTGACATCAAATCTTGCTTCTGCGGCGCTATACAAACGAGTAGCATGTGCAAGCTGATTCTTTGCAACAACGACTCTTGCTAATCCCATGAGTTGCCAGGCAAGGCGTGTTTGGTTTCCAAGCTCTTTGCCCAAAGTGATCCCTTCGGTATAGAGCTCTTTAGCTAGCTCAAAGTCACCTTGAGATAATAAAATAGCTCCCAACGTTTCAACAGTCGAGAGAAGAAGAAACTTAGCACCTGCTTCCCTGAGAAACATAAGCCCCTCTTCTGCATATGCTCTTGCTTGCACCAGGTCGCCCTGATCCCAGAAAAAGTGTCCCAAATTGTTTAATGCATGGGCGATCTGGGCCTTGTCACCCAATTCTCGAGCAAACATGAGACTCTCCTGTGTCAGCGCTATCGCCTGCTTCAGGTCACCTTCAAGCCATACTATGTACCCTAATGTGAGCAACGAACGCGAAAGCTCCCAGGTGCTGCCTAGCTTGCGACAAAGCGTGATGCACTCTTTCAGCAATGAAGTCGCTGCTACATGATCACCCTGAAAGACCATGACCCGTCCTAACGTGGACATGGGGCGAACTAATGCGCGATCGTCATCCAAATCGTGACAGAGCGTCACACTTTCAGTGAGAAGCAAGCGGGCCTCTTGTAAATCACCCTGATCAGCAGCCAATTCTCCTGCTGCACTCAACACTTTGGCTCGCAACACCGTCCGTTCTCCAACCTCCGGTAGTGCAAGCACAGTTTTCAGCCAGCGCCGTCCATCGCCCCAGTAGCCTCGCATTTGCCAGAACCACCACAACGCTACACAGAAGCGCAAGGCCTTCTCTCCCTCCTCACGTGCAATCAGCCAGTTCAATGCAGCTCGCAGGTTCTCTTGTTCTCGATCCAATCTTCTCAGCCACAGGAGTTGCTGCTCTCCCTTGAGATGTGGCTCGGCTTCTTCAACAAGCGCTAGGTAATATTCTGCATGTGCATTCCGGATGAAGTCTTCCTCTCCGCTCTCGCGCAGGCACTCCAATCCATATTCGCGCACGGTCATCAACATGAAGAAACGTGGTTCCGTTTCTTCACTATCGACCTTCTTCACCAGGCTTTTATCGATGAGCGAAGCTATGCCATCTAGTATAGATACGTCATCCTGCGATTCACGATTCGAGTTTTTTAGAGCCTCCGCAGCTTCAAGCGTCCAGCCACGCGCTAAAACAGCAAGCCGCCGGAAGAGTTGCTGTTCATGAGCATCTAACAGATCGTAGCTCCACTTAAGCGTGTTGCGCAGCGTTTGCTGGTGTACCGGCAGTGTCACTGCCCCACCAGTGAGGACCTCGAACCGACGTGAGAGCCGGTTCAACAGTGCCTGCGGAGGCAGGAGGCGGCTGCGAGCCGCCGCCAGCTCGATTGCTAAGGGCAAACCATCCAATTGCACGCAAATCTCCGCAATAGTGCGTGCATTGGTCTGCGTTAGCTGAAAGTTAGGATTCACCATCTGGGCACGCTGGACAAAGAGGGCTACGGCCGTAGATTGTCCAATACCTGTATCATTGGGTGACCGTCCGAGATCGGGCAGAGTAAGGGGATCTAACGGATACTCGAATTCAGCCCGCAAGCGCAGCACAGTTCGACTGGTAACAACGATCTTAAGCGCAGGACATGCGGCCAGCAGATCCTCGACGAGAGTGGCCGCCGTCAGCAGTTGCTCGAAATTATCAAGGATAAGAAGCAGTTGCTTATCATGTAGAAAAATCTTCACCTGCTCAAAGATAGATAGATTGCCAATCTGTTGAATTCCGAGCTTCTCCACAATGATCGATGGGATCAGCGCCGGGTCAGAGGTGGAGGCTAGCCCGGCAAAACAAACGCCATCAGCAAAAGATGACCGCATCTGTGTTGCTATTTGTAAGGCCAGACGAGTCTTGCCGATACCTCCTATTCCCGCCAGCGTTAGCAAACGCACCTCTGGTCGTAACAGCATGGCCTCTATCGCAGCAACATCCTGCTCACGCCCAATAAACGAAGTAAAAGTCGTTGGCACTATCCATATCGGCTCTGGCTTGACAACATTGAGCAATACTTTACGTTCTTCAATTGGTGCAGGAAAAGTGAGTGGAGTTGAAGCAGCCAATGAAGCATCTTGCAAGGCCACCGCAAAATCCTGCACTCTTGTGAAGCGCTGTTCAGGCTCTTTGGCCAATGCCCGTAGCACTACTTCTTCAATGGCAGGTGCCAGTTCAGGCAGTTGCTCACGCAGAGGTGTTGGAGGCATTGTAAGGTGTTGCATGGCAACTTCGAGAAGAGTTCCGTGGAAAGGAGATGTACCGCAAAGCCACTCGTAGACAACCACACCCAGGGCATATTGATCACTGGCCGGTTGTGGGTGCCCTTGCAACTGCTCTGGAGCCATATAGCGCGAGGTTCCAGCAACAGATTGCGCAATATGATTTGTACTGTATTGGGGTTCCGTACGGGATGCAAAAACAGAGATACCAAAGTCACTGAGCAGTACCTCGGAACGGGTTCCTAGCAACATATTCTCTGGCTTGACATCGCGGTGAACGAAGCCCTTATCATGCGCAAATTGTAATGCCGAAGCAACTTGCGCAACATAAACAATAATAGAATCCAGCGGCAAACGCGTTCCAGCAGGATGCCGTTCTCGCAGTGACCCATTAGGGGCATAGTCCATTACCAGATAGGGTTGATCATCTTCCACAGCAAAATCGAGCACACGCACGATATTAGGATGTGTCAGTTGCGTCAACGTCTGGGCTTCCTTCAGGAAAGCAGTTCGCTCTTCATCGGAGAGCGACATGCGCAGGATCTTCAATGCAGCGAGGCTTTTGAGGTACACATGCTCGCCCAGGTAGATATCGGCAAATCCACCACGACCAAGTAGACGATGCAACCGATAGTTGCCAAGTTTATGGCCTACCCGGTCGATCATAGTGTCCTCCCTAGAATTTGAAGTCCATTCTAGCTTCCAATGGAATGACGCGTATCAGTTCCTTGAAGTATTAGGAATCGCTACCAATGTAGTGTGAAGAGGTGATAGTAACTTATCATTGTTTATTCCCCACATTTACTATACTCTACTTTGTGGATAACTTCAATACTAAAATCCCTTTCAACAGACTCCTTCACCATTATAGTTGTGTCAATTCCTCGAAGAGATCGATATCCCGGCGGACGATTTCTAAGCTGGCTCGCCAGAAATCTACAGAACGGATATTTATGCCAAATTGTTGAGCAAGGGATGCGGCATCTGCCAGGCCTGTGCTTGAGAGCAATTCATCGTAGCCAGACTTGAACTTTTCGCCGTCCTCTTTATAGCGAGCATACAGGCCCAGCCCAAATAAGAGTCCGAACATGTAAGGATAGTTGTAGAATGAGAGCCTACTGCTGTAATAATGGGGCTTCATGGCCCACATGTATGGGTGCAGTGCCTTCTCGTCCAGTCCATCACCATAGGTTTCGCTTTGGGCTTCCAGCATCAAGTTGTTAAGTTCATCTATAGATAGCTCTCGTTGCATGCGCTGCTCGAAGACGCGCTGTTCGAAAAGAAATCGGCTGGTGATGTCTACGACAACCTGGCAAGCACCTTGTAGCGATGCTTCCAGAATAGCTATTTGCTCTTGACGTCCCGCATTCCGCATCGCAGCATGGCGGATGATCGTCTCACAAAAGATACTGGCAGTTTCCGCTAAGGTCATAGGCGTCGAGCGTTGAAGCATTGTGCGTTGTGCAAGGTTTAGATTATGATAGCCGTGTCCCAATTCGTGCGCCAGCGTGCTCACACCATCAAAAGAAGCCTTATAGTTCGCGAATACACGCGATTCGTCCTTACGTAAGGGTGTACAATATGCCCCATCTACTTTACCCTCTCGCGGCTCAGCATCAATCCAGTTCTCGCTGAAGGCACGTGCAGCGAAATTGGACAATCTCTGCGAGAACGAACCAAATTGTTCAATGATGAACGCCGATGCGTCTTGATATTCCCAAATCTTTTCATCATTGCTAACTGGTGCAAACATATCATACCAGGCGAGGCGGGAGAGGCCAAGCGCACGCGCTTTGGCATGCAGATAACGTCTGAAGTCCGGGAAGGATTCATGTGCAGCGGTAAACATGGCATCAAACGTTGCACGGTCAATATTGTTATCTAACAATGAGGCTTCTAGGGGAGAAGACCAGC
>DATMNR010000012.1:0-3154 GCA_035568795.1 Ktedonobacteraceae bacterium | reverse complement strand
CACGGTTTCGATCAGTTGTTTGAGTGATCGACCTAAACGGTCGAGTCTCCAGACGACAATGACATCTCCCTTTCGGGCTACGTCGAGCATCCGCAGAAATTCCGGTCGATCAAATCGTTTTCCGCTCATTGTATCAATAAAGACCCGTTCGCACTGCTCTTGACGCATTGCGTCTTCTTGCAACGCCGTTGTTTGCTTGTCTCTGGATACTCTGATGTACCCTATTTTCATCTTAGCTCTCGCCTTCAGCTTATATTTGATGGGATAATTGTACAATAACTCATCTGATCATACAAGTTTTTAGACGTTGATTTACAGATGGCAATGTGAACAGTGATATAGTATTTCGAAGGCATCGTGCGGTGCTTCAATGGAACAGTACAAAAAACGAACGTTATTTCTACTCATCCGTTCACCCAAGCGCCTGTACCACAACCTGAATTTTAGATTTTCAATCCGTCTTACAAATCGGTGGATTAATGATACTTAGCAAACAGGCGGTAAAATAACCTGAAACAAATAGGTAGTTTTCATTACTTCGTATAAACGCCTGTTATATGTAACTTCACATATCAAGCGAGCAGTTTAATAATCTCTGTGCCGTAAACAGGCCACACCAACATATCAACCAATCATAAATGATATCTGGACGCATGATAGCTTTTTTATTAAAAGGGACTTGCTCTTACGTCTCATTTCTCGGATTTCTCCGAAGTGAGATAGAAGGTCGTTTTCTCAAACTGTTCTACGGCTTCATGTTCTTGCAATTGTACCGTTTTACTCGTTCAGGTAGGTGCAAATGGATGGAACCTGGCTACAGCGGTACCTGTTGCGTTTTCATGATGTGTGGCCATAGTGCGGCGACCATCCTGCTTGGTATCCTGCCAGGTTGATACATGAGTTGTTGGGACACAGCTATATTGCCTTGACCATGGATCGGTATGCGCATGTCCTTCCCTTGATGCAGAGAGCGATGATGGATCAACTGGACGACTCTTTCGGCGAATGATACATCAGGATTTGACAGTGGTTGGATGCTTCAAGAAAGACGAGCAGAGTCTATACATAGGGGTTAGGAATCATGAGAACCACTGGAAAAGGTGTGTTCTCTTTATGCAACGCATAATCCATCTTGAACATGGATGTGCAGAAGGGCTACAATATGCACATGCTTCCTTGTCAGACCTCTGCACATATCCAGGATGGAAAGGCACTAGCCGCATGACTCGTCTCCTCACGTACAACATTCTGACCGGTGGAACTGGTCGTCTTGATCAGTTGGCCACCATGATTGGAGCGACAGATGCTGATGTGGTTGGAGTGGTCGAGGCGACCAATCCAGCTGTAATAGAGAAACTCGCGAAAAGGCTGGGAATGGATTTCAGGCTCAGCGGGCAAGCAACGCATGAGAGGGATTGGCAGGTAGGGGTGATGAGTCGCCTGCCGATCGTGGGCGTCCAGGTTCACACCCGCCCCGGCATATTTACCAGGAAGTATCTGCTGGAAGTAGCTCTAGAAGAGGCTGAGGGGAAGCTCCTCACCGTGTTTGTGATCCACCTGAGAGCCACATTTTCTCAGAGGGCGGAAAGTAATCGGATCAGACTCGGTGAAATGCAAGAGCTCCTCCAGATCATGGCAAGACGACGGGGAACGCCACACCTGCTCATGGGTGATTTCAACGCGATTGCTCCAGGCGAAAGATTGAAAGGGAGTGCTTTTCTGTCGTATGTCTTGAGCCCAGACCAGGGGTACCTGCGAACCTATCAAGAGTATATCGAACACTCTAAGTGGAAATACGCCATGCGCATGTCCTTCCGCTTCATCCAAGCTATCCCACGAAGCAGCTTCCTCTCGGCCCTCACGGATAAAGCAAGCCCTCTGTACGCTCCTCGTGCCGGGATCGAACTCCTTCACAAAGCTGGTTACGTTGATTGTTACCGTCACGTCAACCCATCCAAACCAGGTTTTACGTGCCCGGCTGCAGCACCTGCTGGCCGCATCGATTTCATTTTTGCGAGTCAGGAACTGGCACCGTGTCTCGAAGCCTCACATGTCGTGGTTAAGGCAGGAGGAGTGTGCGGAGAGGAGGCAAGCGACCATTTGCCGGTATGTGCAACATTCAAGTCCATTTCTGGAGACTCATTGATGAGTATTTGAAATGGGGTTGATGGATACAGTTCGTTTTGAGGCTGTGAAAACGCTCGTTTGTTGCACCCAGCTCTATGAGCTGAATTCCTCTTTCTTCTGACTGAGCAGAAAAGGACGCGAAGAAGGCAGGGCTTTCCAATGCGAGAACCTCTTCCTAAGAAAAACAGTTCGCAAAAAAGGGGAGGGAGAAAAGCACGCATGGGAAGCGCCGATCTGTTGCATAGGAACGTTGCTTTCTGCATCACGTTTGGATAGAATGAGGCAGGAGTTGTTTCACAGGGAAAGGGGCAATGCCATGGCAACGGATCATACACCTGTTCACCTGGATGGGGTGTCGCATCGATGTATGGAAACGAACGGTCTGCGGATACATATGGCCGAGCAAGGGACTGGCCCGCTCCTCCTGCTCTGTCATGGCTTTCCCGAACTCTGGTACTCCTGGCGGAAGCAGATCCCGGTCCTGGCTGAGGCTGGCTACCACGTCGTCGCGCTCGATATGCGCGGCTATGGGCAAACGGACCAGCCCCCTGAGCAAGGGGCATACACACTGCTCCACCTGGTTGCTGACCTGATCGGCGTCCTTGAGGCGCTGGGCGAGTCTCAGGCGACGCTCATCGGGCACGACTGGGGCAGTAATGTCTGCTGGCAGGCGGCATTGATGCGCCCGGATCTCTTTCCCGTCCTGGTGACAATGAGTTCTCCCTACATTCCCCGTCGCTCGCTCCAAGGAGCAGAGGGCACGCTACGACCCACCCAGAGCTGGCGGCAAAGGTTCAAAGGCCAGTTTTTCTATCAGTTGTATTTTCAGGAGTCAGGCGTGGCCGAGGTCGCGCTTGAACGCGATGTCGCGACAACCATGCGTCGATTTTTGTATGGCGCATCCGGAGACGCATCCGCGTCTGAGCGCTGGCACCCGGTGCTCTCCGAGCAAACGGACGATCCCCTGGCACACGTGGGTATCCCCGCTTCTCTGCCGCCCTGGCTGACGGAGATCGACCTGGCATAC
>DATMNR010000011.1:0-7878 GCA_035568795.1 Ktedonobacteraceae bacterium | reverse complement strand
TTCAATCAACCTACCTTGCTGACTTCGATGGATCATCACAGACTATTCATGATCGAGTTCTCCTACTTTGCCCGCTCAATGCGAAAAATGCTTCAGCCCTACGCAAACGATTTACCTGGTTACAACCTACGGTCCAGGGATTGAGCACAGGTATTGGTTTTGGTGATCGGCTGGGCCTGGCAACACCGGGCCATTTGCGTGCCCTGCGCGAATCAAAGGGTCACATGATGCCTTTCCCTGCACAGCAGTCAATCCGCGAAATGATCCGTACTGATCGCTCTCCTCAACAGGTTATGGATGATGCTATGTGGGGTGTATTCGCCGAAGGATGGCGAGCAGGCTTCGGTGCTGATGCAGATCATCTGAAAACAATTCAAGACATTGACCGGTGTTTGGCAGTGGGTTACACCTTTTTTACTTTCGATCCTGGCGAATATGTCGATGGCATGGTTGAGAACATTCCAGCAAATCAGCTCCATGTCAGAATAGAAGAACTGCCCTGGGAAAAATTGGAAGATACCCCTGCAGCCGCTGCGACACGCTATCTATCGGCACCTATTCATTGCGAAGAACATACTATCCATTTCAACGAAATCATCCTCATGCATGCCATGCTCAAGTACGGTCGAGCCATTGCTCATGTGTCACAACTCTACCAGCACCTGACACAGGTCGGCGAAAGCCAAGAGTGGGAGGTCGAGATATCCATAGATGAGACGGAGACGCCAACAACTCCTGCTGAACACATCTATATCGCAACAGAATTGCGGAGGCTTGGTGTTGATTGGGTTAGCCTGGCTCCTCGTTTCGTTGGTCAGTTCGAAAAAGGTGTTGATTACATTGGCAATGTAGAAGCATTTGAACATGATATCGCCGTTCATGCAGCTATTGCGCGCACTTTGGGGCCATACAAGATTGGCTTACATTCTGGTTCAGACAAATTCAGCATCTATGAGGCTGCTGCCCGGCAAACCCACGGCATGGTGCATCTGAAGACGGCAGGCACAAGTTATCTGGAAGCGCTACGTACCATTGCAGTCCTCGATCCCGAACTACTTCGTTCCATATATACTTGTGCTCGAGAACATTATGAAGTAGATAGAGTCAGCTATCATGTATCTGCAAGCCTGGCACATGCACCACTCCCTTCATCTCTAAGTAATTCGGCATTACCTGAGCTATTGGAACAGTTTGATACCCGAGAAATTTTACACGTGACCTTCGGTACGATCTTAACGAAGCAGGACGGCGATGGGCATAGACTCTATTACGAGCGTCTTATGGCACTCTTGCATGCACATCCTGAAGCCTATGCAGCTAATCTGCAAGCACATTTCATGCGCCATTTGCAACCATTTGTAAAATGGGCAACTCGTTAGGTGCATTATGAGGTATACTCAATGCATGAACTACTTACGAAAGTATTGAGCAAAGTGAAACCTCGTACTCCTGAGTAGTAAAAATTCGCCTGGTATTGAAACCAGGGATAAGTTAAAAGGCATATACCAAACATGCAAAAGCAAAGGAGTTACAAATATGCGTAGAAGAGAAGAGCGCCAGGAGAGGCGCGGTGGCCCGTCGGGCGGTGGCGCGGAGAAAACCCACTATCAGATGCGAGAGAAGTTGGCGTCCATTGGCGATGATTTCTGGATAGAAAACAACCGTGGCGAAAAGGTCTACAAAGTGGACGGCAAGGCTTTGCGCGTTCGCCAAACGATGATTTTCGAGGATCGCAGCGGCAGAGAGATGGCCAAGATCCAGGAGCGCATGCTGCGCGTCAAGGACAGCATGGAAGTCGAGGACCCATCTGGCCGTCAAATTGCTATGGTCAAGAAGGCCATGATCACACCCGTGCGCGACCGCTGGACGGTCAAAATCAAGGGCGGACCCGATCTGGAGGTACAGGGCAATATACTCGACCATGAGTACACCATCGGCGAGGGCCGGGATAAAGTCGCCGAGGTTTCCAAGAAATGGTTCCGGGTACGCGAAACCTACGGTGTAGAAATCGAGCCAGGACAGGACGATGTCCTCATTCTCGCGGTCACCGCATGCATCGACCAGATGACCCACTAACAAGTTAAGGTTTTCTGCTGTTCTCATCAGCAATTCTTGATGTACCTTTGAGAGGCTCAAAAGTGCCAAGGATTTCTGTACGCTTTGTAAGCTCCTCTTCACGGTAGAGATGTAGTGCCTGTAGGACTGGTCTGTCACTGATTGCGAAGAGATCAGCTCTTTCAGTTGATTCGTGGTCAACACTTGCCCAGGATGGGGTTACAAAGATATCGCCAGCACCCCATTCAAAGCGAATACCATTGATAACCGAACAACCGCTACCTTGAAATACGACGTATACAGAGCTACCAGTCTTGCGCCTGGTGGTAGTGCGTTTGCCTGGATAAACGCGATGCATTTCGCAGGCAAAGGTACTCACTACTGGGCTACCTGTGAGAGGGTTCACAAACTCCAGACTGATCATCGGGCCACCATGCGCTTGATGAAGAGCTTCGAGCGTCCGCTCAGTCTCTCCCCAACGGTAGCGGAGAAGCGGTGAATGGGCAACCGGCGAACTTACCCCCAACGCGCGCAAACCTACCCCTGCAAATCCCTGTTCGGATCTGTTATGGCCCTCTACAGGCTGTAGTTGATCAGGGTGGTTTTCGAAGAAGATAGATTCAAGAGTTGTCAACAATGGCAAATCCAGACCATCGAACCACACCATAGGTTTGTCACTCTGATTATTATGGTCGTGCCAGTTCCAGTTCGGCGTGAGGATTAAGTCTCCCTCTTCCATGTCACAAGCGTCACCGTTCACCGTAGTATAGACACCCGAGCCGCTCAGCACAAATCGGATTGCGCTAGGCGTATGGCGGTGAGCCGGGGCCGATTCACGAGGTCCAAGGTACTGGAGTGCGCCCCATAACGTTGTGCTGGTGAACGGCAAGCCTTTGAGTCCAGGATTGGCCAGCGCCAGTACCCTGCGGTCACCCCCTCGTTCAATTGTGATAAGTTCGCCAGCACGTTTAGCCAGTGGAAGTATATGATCCCATTTCCAGAGCCATGCCTCGGTGGTCGATAGAGGAACTTCTGGCATAAGTTGCCTGGCAATCTTCCACAGGGGTTGTAGGTTGTGCGCTGCCAGTGAGCCACAAAACTCATCATAGCCAACCTCTGCTGTGTGTGCGTGGCTCATATCAATGCCCATCGCTTCTTTCCTTCCTTTCGTGTATCCTCTCACGAACCTTCTAAGCAGGTCTGATAGCAGTTACTCGTCAGGAAATTATCGGCAAGCTTATTCCTTTTTACTTGCTTATTCTGTTCTACAAATGTAATTCTTGAAAAGAAAATACCTGATGAAACCGCTACTGTCAACCCTCATACAACTGACATCCACTCATAAATCAGTAGTGCAAAAAGAAACGGGATTATTAAGGGCCGCAGCCCTTAACCTGGGGTTTGGGGCTGTGCCCCAACTTCCTCCTCACAGCAGGCCGCAGGCCTGCAAGAATGATGATGAGTGAATCACACTCATACCAAAATATTTCTTGACGTGCTATTCTACCGATGTTACCATTCTGTTCATGAGAAGAGCATTCCGCAGAAAAGAATGTGCTGAAGCGATGAGAAAGGGTTGTGAAACAGATGTCAGCGCAATATCAGCCATGATCCACTGTCCAGGTTCAGAGCCTCGCTTACTGTGTCCGCTCCCAGTACACGCCTTCATGGAGATGTAATAGAACATATCGCAAAAGCTACAATACGTTCGGCTTCTCAAATCCGTACCAGGATTTGATTGTTCGTCTGCATGCATTGATGAGTTAGAAAGTAATGTAAACCATGGGAAATTTCTCGGAAGAGAGCCTGAAACTGCGACGTGAGTTGGCTTATGCTTGCCGAATTCTGGCAGCTAACGGCCAAAACGATACAATCTATGGCCATATAACGCATCGGGAGGCTGGCGCAAAGACTTTTTGGATGAAACCAGCAACTATGGGACTGGATGAAATCACACCTGAGACGTTGATTCGGGTTGATCTTGATGGCAATATTGTCGAAGGAGAGTTACCCCGTCACGTCGAGTTTCCAATCCATGCTGAGGTTTTCAGAGCCAGGCCCGATATTTGCTGTGTTGTACATACTCATCCCATCTACTCGATTGCGTTTGCTGCTACAAGTCAACCATTGCGCGCAGTTTCTCACGAAGGAGCGCAATTTACACCACCGGACGTCCCACGTTTTACTCGCACCTCCGATCTGATTACTACACGCGAACTTGGAGAGGAAGTTTCTATTACGCTTGGTGAAAGTCTTGCCTGCTACCTGGTCAACCACGGAATAGTGGTAGCTGGTAACACCATTGAGAAAGCGGTAGTCTCAGCCATCAATTTGGAGCGAGCCAGCCAGATCCAGCTTCTCGCTTCTGCATGTGGTCAGTCTTTTAGCTGGACCTCGGATGAAGATATTCCGGGAAAACGAGAACGAATTTTTGGCGATGCTCATATAAAAAGCGTCTGGAATTATTATTGTCGTCATATTAGACCACTATGAAAGTTCGTTTAAGAATCTATGATAATCCAGAATTCGAAATGACCATCACCGAACAATGTGAACAAATCGAAAAGCTGGTGTCTATAGCCCTGTACGTACTGAAGAAGAAAAAGCATACAAAGTTGTTTTACAAGCAGAATACGGCAGGCTGAAAACCGAGATTAATAATATGAGTGAAGAAAAAAAGGAGCAAGAGAGGCAAGAAAGAATAGCAAGGGAAAGAATTCGTAAGCAGAGGTTAAAAGCATAGAATCACTTCCGCGAAGCCACATATATCCTGTTAAAAGAGACAGGCATCAGTGAATATGGCATAGAAGTCAACGTTTCATCTTAGCCTGGCTTGGCTCGCAAGCGAGCCTTTTTCGCTGAGAGTGCCGCAGGCGCGCAGAAAAAAACAGAGTGACTTGAAGCCCTAAGCTGTTTCTACAAGCCATTGCTATTGATGAGCTACATACGCTATACTTCGAGATATACAACCATCCTAAGAAGGAGGAATGTCGATGATACCAGCTATCAAGCCCATATGACGCTATCTATTTGTTCTTTGTCTCATACCAGGAATTTTGGTCGCATGTAGCAATAGTTCCACTTCGGGAGGTAGCCTGACTGGTGTAACCTGGCAACTGACCAATGTAAAATTTGACGGACAGAGCACCTCGAACACAATCAGTCAACCCGACCAATATACCATCACATTTCAAACCGACGGCACGGCGAACGTCAAAGCAGACTGCAACATGGCACATCTCACCTACACCACCAATGGCAATCAACTGACCATCAAAGCTGGCCCAATGACACTTGTATATTGTGGAACCGCTTCTCTCTCTAATGAATTTGTACAAGCACTAGAGGCAGCAACCACTTACACTGTGCAAGGAAGTACCCTCACCATCAATTCTGGCTCTAATGGCTCCATGAACTTCAAGCAGGGCTAGTTAAATGGTGAATGTGTTTATATCATTCGTATACAGGCTCGTACGAGAGTTCCATAACTCCTGTAGGATACGTCCTGGCGTTTACAAGCGAAAGTTTCACTTGATGTGAGACATCATGAAAGAGAGACTTGCCCTTGCCTAAAACAATCGGAAAGACCAACAACTGATATTTATCAACCAGGTCAAGATTGGTAAGTGTTTGCACAATGCTTGCGCTTCCATAGATCACCATATCACGTCCAGGCTCTTGCTTCATCTTGGTAATCTCTACTGGATCGATCTCATGTAAGAGTACTGCATTGTTCCACTCCACATGAGAGAGCGTCTTAGAAAAAACTATTTTGCGCATAGCATTCAATTGCTGTGCGTATTCAGCCATACCCCGTGGTAATGAAGGATCAAGAGCGACCTTTGGCCAATAGCTTTCAAAACCTTGATATGTCTCCCGTCCAAACAACGTCGTATCTACCGTCTTTTGCAACTCGGACTCATAATTTGCCAGCGCTTCATCGAAGAACTCCTCCATCCAATCCATTTCTCCTTGCAATCCTGCAATGAAGCCATCAAGTGTTACCCGCTCGCTGACAATGATTTTTCTCACGTTTCCTCCTATCTCTGCGTAAGATATTGCAAGTATATACCGATTCCCCTTCTAAAACTACCATACAAAATCGGATATACGTAATACACGAATAGAAGGATATCCTGGCATTTTCTATTGTGAAGCATTTGATAAGGTGTAACAAAGATTCGTATTTCTTTGTAACTATGACGAGGGAGACGCTCATCTACATCACCCATAACGATTTCCGTTCTGCCGAAGGCGCTGCGGCCTTCTGCAACCCATGTACAAATTGCTTCGTATAAATGGGGAAATCCGTTAAGAAATGCTTTTTCGTCTTCCAAACATTGCACACGCTTCAAAAGAGAATGATGTGTTAGCGGAGAAATACACATAAGAGCTACATAGTTGAAAGGAAGGAATATTCACTATGGCGAGTAACATTGATACCGCTGAGTTTGCTCCTCCAACTGGGAACGAGAAGGCGCAAGCGGTAAGCAGCCTTCGCTTTGATTGGATCATGGTCGTGGTCTCCATCTGGTGGCTCGGCGGCCTCTTTATCGATGGGTGGGCGCACAGCAACATCCCGCAACTGGAGACGTTCTTCACACCCTGGCACGCTGTTTTCTATTCCGGTTACCTGGCAGTAGCTTTCACCCTGCTGGTGCAGATTCTCTTGAATTTGCGTAAGTCAGCGATCAGTGCTGGTGGCAGCACACCTTCACTGGTAACGTTGGTACGAGAGAGCCTGCCTGACAATCGCTGGCTTCGAGCAATTCCTACTGGCTATGAACTCTCTGTGCTGGGCCTGGTGATTTTCGGCGTGAGCGGTATCGGCGATCTAACCTGGCATCTCATCCTGGGCATCGAGCGCAGTACCGAAGCGTTGCTTAGCCCAACACACCTGGGTCTGGCGATGGGAATTGGTCTTGCATTGAGTGGTCCGTTGCGCGCCGCTTGGCACAGATCGGAGACAACGCCATCCTGGCGGCAACTCGGCCCCGCCATTCTCTCGCTGACCTTCACTTTCTCGCTGCTGACCTTTTTTACCGCATATGCCTCACCCTTGGTCACGCCCTGGCCGATTATCAATGCGAGCAGTTCACCTACACGTGGAATCACCGATATTCTACTGATCACGGCCTTGTCGATGAGTTTTGTGTTGCTGGCTCTGCGACGCTGGCGGCTGCCTTTCGGCACTTTTGCCTTCATGTTCGGCCTCAATGGAGCGCTGATGGTGGTCTTCTCCCCTGACTCGTTGCTGGTCTCCGTCCCAACCGCCTTGCTGGGCGGCCTCGCGGCTGATCTCTTGTACCGCTTCTTACAGCCGTCACTTGATCAGCCGGCCAGCGTTCGTCTCTTCGCTTTCCTGGTACCCGCGATGTTCTACACCTTGTACTTGGTCGATCTGGCCATTGTGGGGCCGATCATGTTTCAAAGCGGCATACTCTGGTCCGCCCCTTTCTGGGCAGGTACACCGGTGATTGCCGGTATTACCGGTTTCCTGCTGAGCTTTGTTATACTCCCACCCGCACTACCTGCCGAGCAGAGGAATAAGCCTGTGATATAGCTAGTAGAGCATCTCGTGATACCAGAATCAGATAAGAAATTGACCGCAGCTCAATAGCGAAACACATACATTGAGGAAACATTTAAGCAGTGTTGGTTACATCGACACTGCTTAAATGACCTTTTCATACCTTGTGTGAATTGAACATGGAATGGCCGGTCTCTAATCTTATAATTTGAATCCTCCGAGATTGCCCAGATCTCCCAGGTTACCCAGACCACCAAACGAGTCTTGTATCTCCTGCGCAGAGTTGAATGTTT
>DATMNR010000010.1:0-5345 GCA_035568795.1 Ktedonobacteraceae bacterium | reverse complement strand
TTCAATATGTTGGATTCCTGATCTCGCCACCTAACAGCAGTAGCATAACAATCATAACTGTCGTTCTCCTCCAACTCGTGTTTACGCCAGTATCTTTCCTGGCTGCAGGAAGCATCCTGTACTTGATCGCAAGAGCTTTTGGTGGTAGGGGTACATTTCTTGAGCAAATTTATACGACTTTATTGTTCGGTGTACCGTTAGTCATCCTTAGCTACCTGCTGTTGTTAATCCCAGCAACTAGTAGCTGGCTCCCGTACCTGCCTCACCTCTATAGCTTGGTGCTATTCGCTATCTCGCTCATGGCGGTACATCAACTGAGCAGAGGAAAGGCAATTGCTGTCATACTAATCCCTATTAGTATACTGCTGGTTTTAGTTCTCGTTGGCACTACATACTGACAGTAAACGTTCAGCATTAATATTAGACCATGTTCAGGAGATACCTTTCACATGAAAAATAACTATGCCATAATCAATATACGTAAACTAGCTGCCCTGGATATTGCCTTCCATGGCACAAAGTTTATACTCATCGAATTCGCGCTTGGCGTACTCGGATGCGCAGCCCTTGGCCTCTTTTCGCTATACTTCGGGCTTTTCCATGGCCCGAATCACTCGCTATTCGCGGTCACCATGGGCTGTTTCTTACTCTGGATTGCGCTTAACTATGTGCCACTATTGATCTATGCCATCAGCATTGTGAAGCATAAAAGTGCTCACCAGGAGGTCGCTTACGAGCTAGAAAATAGGGACAAGTACGCTGGAAAGTACATGCGCCAGTCCACATTACTGCTCATACCGTTAGCTATACCAACACTTGCAGTCTACCAGGAACTGCAAAAGCGATCACAGATGTCATCCTGAGCGCCAGCGAAGAATCTCGTGACCCAAGGCGTGAGATTCTTCGCTGGCGCTCAGGATGACAAGAGAGCGAAGGACGACAAGATTGGACCTTTCTGTTGAGGAGTGTATACGATGAAAACAATGAATGAATATAAAGATCAAGAATTACAATGGCTCCATCCCAAAAAATTCAACGGCGTATACGAACTGCGTGGAGGCGACGAAGTATTCGCCCGCTTCCACTTGAAAGGGACTTTCGGTTCTCAAATCGTGGCAGAGACTGCGAACGGCAGCTGGATAATAAAACGCAAAGGCATTGGCCAGTCCATTACTATCGTGGATCTCGATTCACAATCAGAACTGGCCACCATAAAACGTAGTATGAGTGGCCAGTCCACACTCCTCACTCTTGATGGCCGTGAGTACAGGTGGCGTTGCACAAGTTTCTGGCGCGATGTCTGGACCTGGCTCAACAACGAGGACACACCTCTGCTCCACTTGATTAGAGGGTCGCGTGTGGAACTCGAACCAGCCGCTCATGATCTACCTGACCTCGCCTTGCTCACAACGCTAGGCTGGTACCTGCATAAACAACAGGAAGAAGAGGCTACTGTTGCCGCCATTGTCCCTATCATTGGGTAGTTTTCATGAAACTTGTCTGTTTTTAAGTAAGAAGAAATTTGATTCTTACCGAACTTTTACGTGCTATAAAGCAACTAAGATTATAATAGTAAAGAAGACAATTCAAAACCCAAAATTCGGAAAGCAAATATAACATGATTGAAACATATGACTTAACCAGGCGTTTTGGAACATTTACTGCCGTTTCACAAGTCTCCTTGCGCGTTCCCGATGGAGCAATCCTGGCATTACTCGGTCCAAACGGGGCAGGCAAGACAACCACTATACGCATGCTTTCGGGCCTGCTTGCACCAACAGAGGGCAATGCCACAGTTGCGGGTTACGATATTCGTCGCGAAGCTGATGCCGTTCGCGCCTGTGTTGGCTTGGTAACAGATGTACCGGGTTTGTTCGAGCAAATGAAAGCACCTGCCTATCTGGATTTCTTTGGCAGCATTTACGGCTTACCCTCTTCTGAACGCACGCTCCGCATCGATGAATTGCTAGAATTCTTTGACCTGACAACACATCGTAACGAGAAAATGGCCGGTTTTTCTAAGGGCATGAAACAAAAGGTAGCGCTTGCACGCGCACTGATTCACGAACCTGCTATACTCTTTTTAGATGAGCCGACCTCTGGCCTCGACCCGCTCGCCGCACGTTCCGTTCGCGAATTGATCGTTGGGTTCAAGCGTTCTAACAGGAGTATTATTCTCTGTACTCACGATCTCGACGAAGCCGAGCGCCTGGCAGACCAGGTAGCTATCATACGGCAAGGCCACATTGTAGCTCTTGATACACCATCCTCACTTCGCAAACAGGCAACTGGTGAGACCCTGGTACAAATAGAACTTGTGGACGCATGTCCATTACCCCTGGAAGCGCTCGCAACGATTGACGGTGTCCACGATCCACACTTGAGAGAGAAAAAAGCTACTGGATCCCTCTCAACAGCAGCACAATCTCCAGGATCCATCTTAGAGTATCAGACCCCTCAACCCAAAATTACCAATCCCCAGATGCTCTCCCGATTGATAATGGCAGGCGCCCAAATAGTTACCGTGACCTGCGAGACACGCTCACTCGAAGATGTATATGCTTCCGCAATGGGAGATGTAGGGACATCCCTCGCGGATGTCCGGCAACAAGCCATGGGAGATGTAGGAGCATCCCTTGCGGATTCTCGGCAACAAGCCCTCACGGATGCCAACCGACAAAACACTGTTCCCTCAATGCTTCTAAAGGATAATTAACGCCATGAATACTGACACACAGAGCGATATCACACGCATTACCTATAAAAAGGCTAGCACCATACATATTACGTGGTTAATTGCCAGACGTCAGATGCTTGAAGCTATACGCGATAGATCAACGCTCATGATGTCCGGCATGTTTCTCATAATTCAAACAGTACTGGTATTGATTTCTGTTGGCCCTGCGCTACAAGATCACACAGTAGTTGGCCTTCAAAGAGCAGGTTTCCTCATGGCATTCTACCTCTTATTTGTCGGTCTCATGCCAGCTACACCGGCAATCGGCATTGCATCCGGCGTATTCGCAGGGGATAAGGAGCGAGGATGCCTGACTCCACTGCTTGTTACTCCTGCGTCCAATACCGCAATCCTTGCCGGAAAGGTGCTAGGAGCTATACTACCCGCACTCGCTTACGCAGGAATCGGAATCCTCATCTACTTCGCAGAAATTGCGCTCTTATTCGGTCCTGACAAATTAGCGCTGCTACCTGTCGGGCTTTCAATACTCATTGTGCTGCTCATACCAGGAATTGTGCTCTTTGGCACAGCATTGGCAAGCGTCATTTCATCTCGTGTTGGCACATTTCAGGCAGCACAGAACTTTAGTTCCTTAATACTCGTTGTACTCTGGATAGGTCTTTACGGCCTTCTATTCCTGCAAACTATCCTGGGACTCTGGGCGTTCGCACTTGCGGTAGCTGGTGTGTACATGATTGCAATCCTATTCATTGCATTCAGTGCGATTACATGGAGGCGTGAAGAGGTCATGGCGAGACAATAGCAGTCAATTCTGCATGCCCAGCAGATTGCCACTCTCATACCTCCTTAATCCTAACTGGAACATAACAACGGCAACACTCAAAAACAGCAACGTGAACCCGATCATCCCAGCGAATAGCTGCCACGAAAAATGCTGGAGCAACTGCAAAGGGACGAACGAGATGAATCCCGCAGGTATAATCGTAAAGAGAAAGATGCGTACAACACCATTAAAGATGGTCATTGGATAGGTACTGAACATTATTAACGCACCCATCATTTGCTGGCTCAATCCCTCTGTATTGCCCAAAAAGAAAGCCAGAGATCCAAAAATCACCAGGAAAGATACGAAGATCAAGGCTCCTAGAATCGATAGAAACAAGAACAGTGCAAAATGTAACAAGTCTGGATGAAGCAACAATACAAACGCTCCCACTGCGAACACGATATCACCCCAGGCAGATGGGTCGCTTGCTGTTATACATACACGTAGCAAGACATTACGCGGCATGCCAAGATAGGCATCCAAACCACCATTCATAATAAGTGCGGCCAGTTTTGGTGTATTACCGAATACTGCCATACCTATCCCAAAGCCGCACGCCGAGACTGCCCAAATGACGATAATATTGCTACTTTGCCATCCATTCACTAATGGAAACGCTCGAAAGTAAGTCCACCAGAAGAACAGCCACAAGCCATCATTGGCAACCATCGTGATGATCTGAACGATAAATGCGGCGCGATATTCCATCGCAGCTTGCAGATTAGCAAAGATATATGAACCGATGAAACCCGCTGTTCTAACACTTGCTTTGAATATGAACATCTCGCTCTCCTTTCGTCTTACCTGATCCGTAGGGGTCGATTTATCGCGCCCATCGCCGATTCATCGACCCTCGTTGGACTTCGAGGAAACCAGATTAAACAGTTACAAGGCTTCTAACCTCCATTGATATTCACTCGTCGAATCGCCACCTGATACATTGCGAGCAGAATAAAACTGCCAATAATCAGTGTAATTACCTGGTGCAATACGAGCAGAACAAATTGATCCGGTTCAAAATGCACCAGCGTACGCGCAGGGCCATATAGAATAGTGCTGAATGGCAAGATCAGTGCGATACTCCGCAGTGGCTCAGGAAAAATTGTAATAGGAGCAATTACTCCCCCAAGCACCAGGGTAAGCCGATCAAAGATGAGCGCAAAGGACGACGTTTCTTCAGTCCAGAAGGCGAGCAGCCCGATAGTGAAGTAGGCCACAAAGTCAATGCTCAACGCGAAAAAGGTCACGAGCGGCCACGCCATTACGCCCATCCAGGTGAAGTGCGGCGATCCCACAAAAATCAGCGCTACGATTGCTCCTACTGCTCCATTAATTGTGAGCCGTACCAGGCGCTCTCCCAGGTACTGCGCGAAATTGTAGAACACATAATTACATGGACGACCCAACAGGTAGGCAAGTTGACCTGAACGCACATCCTGATCAATACGCCGCGTGAGTTGTGGCAATGACATTGCAATTGTTTCCGCAATTACCAGGTACCACACCATATCGCTTATACTGAATCCGTCCAGTGTGGTTATCCCACGCGTAGTATATGTCGTCGTCCATAATTGTCCGAGTACAAAAACGAGCACAACGAGTAGTAATGCTCGAAAGAACACCTCCATAACATAAGCAAGGTTGTTAGCGATACTTACCCTCATAATGGCAGTATATTTTTGTAGTGAGAAGCTCAAGGCGCGACGAGCACGATACATCGGGCTTCTACTCATGGTTTCCATTGTCTTATTCTCCTGCAGTTAAGGGTTCAGCGTCTACAGGAACATGAGCATTTCCATTCACATTTTCATCTCGACTTAC
>DATMNR010000009.1:0-10248 GCA_035568795.1 Ktedonobacteraceae bacterium | reverse complement strand
CGAGGCATGGCTTGCTATACGTACTTTTCCAGCACTGCTGTCGCAGAGGTTGCTGAAGTTTCTGTCGCGTCTGATAATTCAGTGCGGGTTCACCGGGTCGTCTGCGCAGTAGATTGTGGATTGGTCGTCAATCCTACCATTGCGGAAGCCCAGATTGAAGGGGGAGTCATCTATGGATTGACGGCAGCGCTGAAAGGGGAAATCACCGTCGCTAATGGGCAAATCCAGCAACACAATTTCCAGGATTACCCTTTGCTGAGGATGAATGAGACGCCAACTATTGAAGTCTACTTTGTCCCTGGTAATGAGTCGCCCACTGGACTTGGGGAGCTAGGGGTTCCAGCTATTGCACCTGCAGTAGCGAATGCCATTTTTGCCGCAACAGGACAGCGGATTCGACGCCTTCCTATTCGGGCTGCTGATTTTCGCTAATCAAACTCCCACTATGATCTCTAACTCAGTTGGGAATCCTCCCAGTACGATCAGATAGAGCATGACTTCTGATACTAATCTTACCTCAACACTGATATCCACTCATAAATCAGAAAAAAGCGGGATTGTGAAGGGCAGCTGCCCTTAACCTGCGGTTTGGGGCTGTGCCCCAATTTTCTCCTCAAAGTAGGCCTCAGGCCTGCAAGAAAAATTATGAGTGAATGTCAGCCTCAACAGTCTTGACGCGATATCCCGATTACATTAAGCTAACCCACATAAATGAAGACATGTACCACATGTCGCAACTGCAAGAGCGCCTGTTGCACAGGCACACTTGCCTCTTTATTACGGAACTATTTGAAAGGATGGTGTCAATGCATGGATGCCAATTTGAGCACAACAAAGCCTATCAAACCCTCATATGCGGACAACTTTAAACGCTTTTTTGGAGGCGTACACTTCCAGTTCCCACAATTTAAACATGATCATCCCCCCGTCATGAATGTAAATGAGATTGTGGATGAACATTACACACGGGGACAAAAGATCGCAGACAAGGTAGCGTCCGGCATGGGAAGCTGGCGATTTATCATTATACAGACTACTATACTCGCCTTATGGGCTTTACTGAACTCCGTTGCATGGTGGGTCTGGAAATGGGATGCATATCCTTTCATCGCTATGAATCTCTTACTTTCATGTCAAGCGGCCTATGCCGCGCCGATAATAATGATGTCTCAGAACCGTCAATCTCAGAAAGACCGCATCATGGCCGAGAACGACTACCACTGTAACACTAAGGATGAAGAGGAAACCCGTAATATCATGGAGCACCTCGACCACCAGGATGTGGTTATCATGCAGATTATCAAACGCATGGAGGCCCAACATGAAGAGTTGTTGGAGCGCTTAAGTCGACTTGATCCAGAGACCGCGAAGAAACTGGGAACGGATCTTGTACACATATCCGAGGAGTTGACCGGGTCAAACGATGATATAAGTGGAACCTCCTAAGATTTTGGGAATGCAGAGGATTTCTCGGCTCGTAAAGCAAGATCCGCGAATCTGGGAAATACCATAATGGATTCCAATATGCGTTAACCAAAGTAATCAACCCCTTCAGCTTGTCATCCTGAACGAAGCGAAGGACCTCACTCGCTGGGTAACGAGATCCTTCGCTGACGCTCAGGATGACATTTGAGAGCCGATTCGTCTCTCCTCACCTGATAACTAGATGGCGCAATATGTTGGAGTCAATGGGTTTTGGGGCTGTGCCGCAGGCCCGTCAGAATAATGATGAGTGGATGTCACTACCTCTCTGACATCTACTCATAACTGAGAGTGCAGAGTGCAACGCCCTTTGCCAGGAGTGCGAGGGTGTCCCTCGCTTCCTTTTTTATCTCATGGACCGCAGGCCCACGAATAGAGTTAAGAGTGGATCTTAGTATCTTCCCACTTGACAAACTAATATAATTAGTTTAATATAGCAATATATTAGTTAATACACTAATTTAATTAGTAAAGGGAGATACAACAAACCATGAAAGTAACATCTACAACCAACAACCTTATTCAATTGACCCACTTAGTTGCCTTCAACTGCTATCTTCTCCGTGAGGACGATGGCTTTACATTGATCGACACCAACATGAGTGGTCAGGCGCAGGCCATCATGCAGGCAGCCGACAAACTTGGCCTCCGGATAACTCGCATTGTGCTGACCCATGCCCATGTCGATCATGTTGGCTCATTGGACGCGCTGCACGAGGCTCTCCCGGACGTTCCGGTAGCTATCAGCGAGCGAGACGCGCGCTTCCTATCCGGCGATAAGAGCCTGGATCCATCTGAGCCTCAAGTACCCTTGCATGGAGGCTACCCAATCTGCCAAACGAAACCAACCCTCCTCCTGCATGAAGGAGACCGCATCGGCTCGCTCGAAGTCATTGCCACGCCAGGCCATACCCCGGGCCATTTTGCTTTTCTCGACACTCGAGATCGCACGGTGATAGGTGGCGATGCCTACCAGACGCAGGGCGGCGTTGCCGTTTCTGGCACATTCGAAATACTCTTCCCTTTTCCAGCGCTCGCAACCTGGCATAAAGGCTTAGCTCTGGAGAGTGCGCGCAAGCTACTGGCGCTCCAACCATCAAAGCTAGCGGTCGGCCACGGTCGCGTGCTCAACCATCCCCAGGATGAGATGCAGCATGCCATTCGTGTCATGGAACAGTCGCTGGCGAAAGCAGAAAGGAAACAGTCGCATGTCGCGTAGAGCAGGACTAGACCACGAGACCGTCGTGGAGGCTGCCGCAAAGCTGGTCGATGAGGAGGGCATCGACCAGCTTTCACTGGGCCGTCTTGCTGAGCGTTTAGGCATACGCACACCCTCCTTGTACAATCATGTCGCGGGACTACCTGGCCTCAAACATGACCTGGCGCTTTATTGCTTGCGCGATTTGCTTGACCACATCATACGCGTGACCATCGGAAAATCACGCACTGAGGCCATTCTCGCGCTTGCCGATGCTTACCGGTCTTATGCCGAGCAAACACCGGGGCGCTATATGCTCACGCAGCAAGCGCCCGATCCTGGTGACCAGGAGTTGCAAGTGGTCGCGCAACAAGTTGTGGATGTTGTCAGGGCTATACTCGTTCCATATAAACTCAGCGATGAAGACGCTATTCACGCTATTCGTGGCCTGCGCA
The DNA here is from genome assembly GCA_035568795.1 of Ktedonobacteraceae bacterium. Taxonomy (GTDB): domain Bacteria; phylum Chloroflexota; class Ktedonobacteria; order Ktedonobacterales; family Ktedonobacteraceae; genus DATMNR01. Next base: position 7,113 of record DATMNR010000009.1, on the reverse strand, counting down.
GCATTGTTCAAGGCTTCGTCTCACTGGAAATCATAGGTGGCTTTGGTCTACCTGTAGATCTGGATGCAAGTTTCCACTGGCTCATCAATGTATTTGTTGCTGGTCTGGAGCAGTCAACCGAAATCAGTTTTGATGACACGGTGCCTGCGTGAAAGCAACTATGTTGCCGACAAGATAGATATTGAAGAAAGGATTATTAGTTATGGCTCTTACGATAATCAAAAACGCGAACCTGGCTCTGGCCTTTTTACTGGAGCTTGGTGTCCTGGCCGCACTGGGATATTGGGGGTTTCAGACTGGCCAGGGAACGATTGCCAAAATCGGACTCGGCATAGGCACTCCAGTGCTAGCTGTGGTGGTATGGTGGTTGTTCGGAGCGCCGCAAGCAATGTGGCATCTGAACGGCATCTTTCGCTTGCTTCTTGAAGTGATCTTCTTCGGCTCGGCTGCTGTGGCTCTCTACGCTGCTGGCCAGCATGTCTTGGGCGTGGCGTTCGCGCTAGTCTTTGTCCTCAACACGGTGCTGGTCTCTCTTTTGGGGCAGTAAATAATGTTTCTGTGATCCGCTCATATCTGGGGGTGCAGAGGGCAAGCCCTTTGCCGGGAGCGCGAGGGAGTTCCTCGCCTCCTTTTTTATCTGGCGGGCCGTAGGCTCACAAATAGAGTCGTGAGCGAATGTCAGCCGTTCCACTTGTCAGCAGCGCTTTCCACATATATAATACATGCAATTCGATCACGATTCATGCTTAATCTATTGCCCGGATTTCTGGGCAATTTGCGTGCCCATACCAGTCACAATCTTCTTACACCTGGCAGTTCTCGATAGCACAGTGAGTTGAGCATGTGATACAAAATCTGATGAGGTGGAGTCTATGGAAATCAAGAAAAGAAGAGTCGCAAGTTATCTCCCTTTTTTAGGGGCCTTCATTGTAATCATTCTCTCTCTTTTGGCTTTGGCGCATATTCTCTCAACTAAGCGCAAGCTGCGGCACGCATCGCATGCTGGTCGCGCTGCCTCTGCTAACCTCTCATCCACCGGTATGCCTCTGACGACCTTCAATCGCTACGGCGACCTGGGTGATCCCATCAATATGCAGATATGTGGCACCGATGGGCAAATTGGTGCCGCTTTTGCTTCGGCTGGTTGGTATCGTGCTGACGAGATTGACTTCATCACCTCTGCGCGCATCAGTGTGGACTCTATCCTTGGTCGCGCATACTCGACTGCACCGGTAAGTAATCTCTACCTCTTTGGGCGTAAGGAAGATCTGGCATTCGAACGACCAGGTCATACTGTCCGCCAGCGCGACCACATCCGCCTCTGGAATACCAGCCACAATGGGGACAACGGCCGACCCATATGGATTGGCAGCGCTACGAAAGACGTCAAGGTAGAGCTCTCCAAAACCAATCACCTGCCTACTCACGGCATTGCGCCCGACCTTGACGACGAACGCGAACTCGTCGTCTCCGAACTGGCCCAGACTGGCTTTGTCATAGAGGACACCACCTGCCCCGGCTTTGGCAAGGAGACGCATAGCGTAAACGGTGGCGGCGATCCCTGTTTCACCGATGGGCAGGTAGCTGTGCTGACCCTCGCTAATATTAGAACGTCTCCACTCGCCACTCAGGTGCGCAGTCCGTTGGTTGCCCGTATAGTCAAGAAGTTAGCGAGTTTGGTTCGTAACCGGCTGCCTGAAGCCGGGCTTAACCGCGCAGCCGACGAACAAGATCGCCTTAAACAAGGTGCTCAAGTGGGATCGTAACGCGTGTTCTCTCAGGCAGTGTATAAAATGAGGGAACTAATCATAGTTAAAAGGTTACATCATTAATCCGTCAGTGAGTCGCAAAGAAATCATTGCAGCTTTGACTATGTGTGGCAGTAAGATGGTACCATTCTCTTAATTTTGCTACTCAACTCCCAAAAATGCTAAAATAAATACGTTCCATTCAATGGAAAATATTATTGGTAGCAAACAAAGTTCTTAGGGCGAGAAGCGTGACATTATATCAAATCGAGGTGAGAGCAAAAGCAGAGCAGTACGATGTACAGGCTCAGCAAGTTGCTCGCGAAATACTGAAGTTACCCACGATATACCTTCCTTCACTCGCCCCAATTTCCACCAGTCCATCACCTCTTACCATTAGTACCTCCCAACTCTACTATCTCACCGGACAACTCACCCCCACACAAATTGATCAGCTTATCCGGCAACTCCTCAGCGATCCAGTCACACAGGAAGCGGAACTAGCTCAAAAGCAAGAAATAAACAATACAGCACATCTCGTAGATATCTTCTTTCACCCAGGCGTAACCGATACATTGGCAGAAATCGTCCTCACAGGCGCACTCATGCTCGGAATCACGACTTTAGAACACGTTGAAACCGGCCGCAGATATATCTTCGATAAGCGTCTGAGCGAAGTGGAAGTGCGTTTCATCACCAAGACGCTGCTCTACAATCCCGTCATCCAAAACTACATCTTACACAATTCCGGTATCCCAAATGATGCCTTTCACGAACCCGTGGGCGCGATAAAACACTTTGACAAAGTAATTCCGTCGCCCGTAGGGGCCGATTTATCGCGCCCATCGCCGATTTATCGGCCATCGTGTCATCCAGATGGACCAGTTGAAAATCATAATCTAACCCCAACCTACATCCCTCTATCAGAAATGACCGATCAGCAACTCATTGAATTGAGCAAGAAGGGTCTCCTGGCTCTGAATCTAGATGAAATGCGCACTATTCAACAACATTATAAGGAGCAGCGTCGAGAGCCGACCGACGTTGAACTCGAAACGCTGGCCCAGACCTGGTCAGAGCACTGTTCGCATAAAACGTTTAAAGCTACCATTCATTACCAGGAATTGGACGGTGACGGAAAGGTAATTGAACAGGAAACTATTCATGGCTTGCTGAAACAATACCTCATGCGAGCTACACAGTATATCAATCATCCCTCGATAGTCTCAGCATTCAGTGACAACGCTGGCATTGTGCGCTTCACAGAAACACAAGATATCGCCTTCAAAGTTGAAACACATAATCATCCCTCGGCAATCGAACCATTTGGAGGCGCGAATACCGGCGTTGGTGGGGTCATTCGTGACATTCTGGGCGTTTCGGCGCACCCCATTGCTTGTACAGATATTCTCTGCTTTGGACCTCCTGACACATCTACTGACGAACTGCCTGCTGGTATCCTTTCTCCTCATCGTATCGCCAGCGGAGTAGTCAATGGTGTGCGCGACTATGGCAATAAAATGGGCATCCCGACAGTCAACGGCGCTATCCTCTATCACCAGGGATATATGTATAACCCGCTGGTCTTTTGTGGCTGTCTTGGTATCTTGCCGCATGGAGGTCATCCACGGCAGGTGCAGCCGGGAGATAAGATTGTCGTGCTTGGTGGGCGTACTGGTCGTGATGGTGTGCACGGCGCTACCTTTTCATCAGGCGAGATGAGCAGCGAGATCAACGCGCAAGCCGGAAGCGCTGTACAGATCGGTGCGCCCATCACCGAAAAGAAGGTTGCCGACGTCATTATCCAGGCGCGCGACCGCCAGCTATATACTGCCATTACTGACTGTGGAGCGGGCGGTTTCTCCTCAGCTATCGGCGAGATGGGAGCGGAGACAGGCACATATGTAGAACTCGAAAAGGCTCCCTTGAAATATCAAGGCCTGGCCCCCTGGGAGATCTGGCTCTCCGAAGCCCAGGAACGTATGGTACTGGCTGTCCCTCCTGAGAAGCTTGATGAACTTCTGGAACTTTGTGCTATTGAAGAGGTTGAAGCATCCATCATCGGCACATTCACCGCAGACCAACGTCTCACTGTCAGCTATCATGGGCAAGTCGTTGCTGACATGGATATGCACTTCTTGCACGAGGGTAGACCGGCCAGAACCCTGGAGGCAGTGTGGGTAAAGAACAGTGCCAAATCTGATGTAAGTGCATCACCCATAGTACCCGCACGCAGCACGGGTACTATGGGTGATGCACTTCTCTCTCTCCTCAGTCACCCTACCATCGCCTCCAAAGAATCGGTCATACGTCGCTACGACCATGAAGTACAGGGTGCTACCGTTCTTAAACCACTGGTAGGAAAAGCAGGCAATGGCCCAGGCGATGCAGCAGTGCTTCGACCCATCCAAAATGTAGGGGCGGGGCTAGCCCCCGCCCAGTCAACCTCGTCCCAGCTCGCCACGCTAACCCAAGCCTTGCCAATCCCACCCCAGCTAACTCCCGCCCGGTCAACCTCGTCCCAGCTAACCCTCGACCGATCAATCCCTGCCCTTGCTGGTATCATCTTATCGAATGGCATCAACCCGCTCTATGGCATGATCGACCCTTATCATATGGCAATCAATGCTGTTGACGAAGCGCTGCGAAACTTGACAGCCGTTGGTGGAGATATTGAACGTGCCTTTATTCTCGATAATTTCTGTTGGGGCAACCCGACCGATCCCTTACAATTAGGTATGCTGGTACGTGCCGTTAAAGGTTGTCATGATGCCGCAATCGGCTATGGAACTCCATTCATCTCCGGAAAAGATAGCCTCAATAATGAGTATCGATCTAACGGAGAACGCGTGGCTGTTATTGCAACTCTGCTCATTTCTGCCGTCGGCGTAATTGATGATGCCGCCCAAACAATTGACATGTCGCTCAAGCAGCCTGGCAATCTGCTCTATCAAATCGGCGTCACGCGCAACGAATTGGCAGGCTCGCACTACGCCGAGATACTAGGAGAATCGCAATCACCCACCCTACAAGAAACAGACGAAGCCGAAACGGAGTATAGTAGGGGCGTACCCTTGCGGTCGCGCTTGGGAGGTGTGGGAATGCCAACGCGGTCGCTCTGGAGATGGACTGGGGACACCCAATACCTTATAAATACGACAGTGCCTCACATCGATATCAAAACTGCCCGTATTACAATGAAAGCCCTGGGTTCAGCCATACGCATGGGCCTTATACAATCCTGCCATGATCTCTCTGAAGGTGGTTTAGCTGTTGCCGCAGCCGAAATGTCCCTGGCTGGATTGCTCGGAATGACGATCAATGTAAAACAGACTCCTCACGAAACCACCACATTGGCGGATGGCACAATGTCCCTCGATGACTTCAATACAATCTTGCTCTTCAGCGAATCAGCCTCGCGTTTCCTCGTCGAGATTTCACCTGAGCACCAGGATGCCTTTGAAGCCTATATGCGAACACATGGGGTGCACGACTTTGCTTGTATTGGTGTAGTCAACAACACTGAACGCTTTGTAATACAAAATGACAACCAGTTACTCATCGATCTTCCCGTTAACGAATCGCAAGCCGCCTGGCAAGGAGGTGAGCCATGAGTAATACAGCTAATAATGTCCAAAATGTAGGGACGGGGCTTGCCCCGTCCTGGTCTAACACCACAAATGCGGATGCGCAGAATGTCCCGTCCTGGCCTGATACCGCGACAGCGGATGCACTGAACGCCCCCGCCCGCCCTCATACGCCTCGTGCACTTGTGTTACGTGCCCCTGGCATTAACTGTGATAGCGAGACAGCCCAGGCTTGCCGGCTGGTAGGCTTTGAGACCGATCTGCTGCATATAAACCAACTGCTCAAGGCACCTGAACGCCTTCTAGACTACCATTTTCTAGTTATTCCAGGGGGATTTTCTTACGGTGATGATCTCGGAGCTGGAACATTGTTGGCGAAAAATCTGGTGATTCACCTGGGAAAGCAATTACAGCAATTTATTGACGAGGGTCGCCTCGTATTGGGTATTTGTAATGGTTTTCAGGTCCTTGTGCGTGCCGGGTTGCTCCCCGGTATAGAGAGCGTTTCTCTCGATGCCTCTCAAGTCCCAACTACAAGCCTCATTAGTAACGCTTCAGCGCGGTTTGAGTGCCGCTGGGTCACCTTATCTACGCAGCCAGGCCCATGCATCTTTACTCAGGGTATAGATCGCGCCATAGAGCTTCCAGTTGCACATGGTGAGGGACACTTCGTCTTAGCCGACCCTGATTTGTTGTCCGTTTTACAAGCAAATGGGCAAATTCCGTTAGTGTATACTGTGAATGCGTGGCAGATATCACCCTCATCTGCCACTCACTCTCTCTCATCTCTTATACCCTATCCTGACAATCCTAACGGCTCCGTTGGCAACGTTGCGGGTGTGTGCAACTCTCAAGGCAATGTGTTTGGCTTAATGCCTCATCCCGAACGTTTTATCCACGCTCTCCAACACCCACAACGACGAGGTACACAAGGGTTTGGAGATGGAGTGTTGATATTCAAAACTGCTTATGAATATGTGAAGAAATTGCAGGGAGTTGGGCGCAATGTACAAACCTCCTATGCCGCCAGCGGTGTTGACATCACTGCTGCCGATACTGCTAAAGAGTTGATGAGCGACGCCGTACGAGCAACACACGGTCCAGAGGTGCTGGCAGGTATTGGTGCCTTTGCAGGTATGTACGATCTACGCAAGATACAAGATATGCGCAGGCCCACGCTGGTAGCCTCGACAGATGGGGTTGGCACGAAGACACTCATTGCAGCGCGGGCCGGGCGTTTTGAGACTATCGGTTATGATCTGGTCAACCACTCAGTAAATGACCTGCTCACGCAGGGCGCTACACCGCTCTTCTTTATGGACTACCTGGCAATGGGAAAACTCGATCCAATGCATGCCGCAACCATTGTGAAGAGTGTTGCTATGGCATGCCAGGAAGTAGGATGTGCTTTACTGGGGGGGGAAACGGCTGAAATGCCAGATGTCTACCTGCCGGGCGCCTTCGACCTTGCCGGTACTATCGTTGGCATTGTCGAGCAGGGTGCAGTCATCGGGAGCCAACACAACATTTCTGTGGGTGATATTTTGCTTGGGTTGCCTTCAAATGGCTTGCATACGAACGGTTACTCGCTTGTCAGGCGTGTTTTCGCTCCTTATGCGCTCGATACCATCTTTCCCGAACTCGAAGAGTCACTGGTTGATGCGTTGTTACGACCCCATCGCTGCTACCTGCGTGAGATTCAGACCCTACGTGAATATCCTGGAATCTCTATGAAAGGCATCGCGCATATCACAGGTGGCAGCTTTGAAGGCAATATC
>DATMNR010000008.1:0-6616 GCA_035568795.1 Ktedonobacteraceae bacterium | reverse complement strand
CCACCAATAAACGGGAGCTACACAGAGGGCGACGCAAGCGTCCCCACCTTTCTCAACACCACACTCGCCCCTACGCGACAGACAGGGCACGACAAGGCTTCTTAGCCACATTACCACCTGTAACAGTAGCCTACTCCGCGGACGGTTTGGATAAGGTGGGGGTTTGCGGGGTCTTCTTCGAGCTTTTCGCGCAGCCAGCGTACGTGTACATCGACTGTGCGTGTATCACCAACGTAGTCGTAGCCCCATACGTTCTGAAGTAGTTGGTCGCGTGTCAGGACAGTGCCACGGTTGCGCACGAGGTAGGTTAGCAGGTCGAATTGTTTGGGCTGCAATTCCATTTCTTGCCCCCGGCAGAAGACGCGACGCCCTGCAAGGTCGATGCGCAGCGGGCCAGCTACTAATTCACGACCGGGTCGCTGAGCTTCACCAGTAGTTTCTTGAACAGGTTGTTCTTCACTGGAGTGGGGATAATCGGCACGGCGCAATAATGCCCGAACACGTGCCAGTAGCTCTCGTCGACCAAAGGGTTTTGTGACGTAGTCGTCTGCTCCGACTTCCAGGCCTACAACTTTATCGATTTCGTCCACTTTGGCGGTGAGCATCATGATAGGGGTAGTAGCTGTGTTGTTCTCGCGACGCAACAGGCGACAGACTTCCAGACCGTCCATTTCTGGCAGCATAATGTCGAGGATGACCAGGTCAGGGGTTTCGCGTCGGGCAGCTTCTAGCGCGCTGGCGCCGTCGGTTGCGGTTGTGACCTGGTAGCCTGCCTGCTGCAAATTATAAGCGATGGTGTCGACCAGCACTGATTCATCGTCTACGACAAGTATTTTACGGCCCACAGATAGCCTCCAATATAGTATCCGATAAATTAACCGAAGCGTCCGCTGATGTAGTCTTCGGTTTCTTTTTTTGTTGGATGTTCGAAGATTTGAACAGTAGGACCATGTTCGATCATTTTTCCAGAAAGGAAGAAACCGGAGAATTGCGAGACACGTGCTGCCTGCTGCATATTGTGGGTCACAATTACGATAGTGTAATTTTTCTGGAGTTCGATAATCAATTCTTCGATTTTCAGCGTTGCGATAGGATCAAGCGCGGAAGCGGGCTCGTCCATCAGAATTACTTCGGGTTCAACAGCCAGGGCCCGCGCAATGCACAGACGCTGTTGCTGACCACCCGAGAGTCCCAGGGCCGAGGTATTTAGCCGATCCTTGACCTCATCCCAAAGAGCTGCACCAATCAGGCTCTTCTCCACCTGCTCTTTGATGTCTTTATTCGACTTGCCCTGCACACGCAGGCCATAGGCGATGTTCTCATAAATCGATTTGGGGAACGGGTTTGGGCGTTGGAATACCATGCCAATGCGCTGGCGTAGGAGAACCACATCCGTTGACCTATGAAATATATTCTCGCCCTCAAATAAAGCCTCACCCTCGGTACGTGAGCCAGGAACGAGGTCGTTCATGCGGTTCAGTTCGCGCAAGAAGGTTGATTTTCCACTACCCGATGGCCCGATCAACGCAGTTACCTGGCGCTCGCGAAGTGGGATCGACACGTCAAACAAGGCTTGAGCAGCACTGTACCAGAAATCATTGTGCTTGACATCTATCTTTACAGGGGCATCGATATTCCCTGAAGCAGCAGTCTCACTTATTTCAACCTTTGGAATGCTAGGAGCAGCGTTATCAAATTTTTCTGATTGTATCCTATCAGGCCCTTTATTAATGTCAGTCTCCATCATTTCTCCTTATTTGAAAGCATCCAGTTATGACACATTGTGAGGTATTCTCTACCATTTTACTCCAAACGGTACTCTTTATGTAAAGGAATAGCAGTATCTACAATAAGTCGGTCAGACAAAACAACCAACCTGATATAGCGACCAGCCAGCGCCTTACTCACGAAGTACGGGCGGCCCTCAAAGGAAATGTGACCACTTCGAGCGACTTTACGAGAGAAAATATTCGCTCCTTCAGGAATGTTTACATATCCTTCATGTGGCAAGTTTAATGACATATTCATAAAAGTCTAACCCCTTGTCCAGTAGGATGGCACCCCTTTGACAGACGCCATACTTAAACGGATCACTATTACAATCATGCTGCCGTTAATCTACGCTGGATAAGACGGCCGATAGCGCGCGCAGAAAGGTTGATTATAAGCAGTAGGATTATCAGCACTGCCGATATTCCTGCTGCAACAGCAGTTTCCTGGGACGATGACAAACTTGTACTTCCCGCACCTGGTCCTTTGAGATAATACAGCCACGTAGTGAGTGTATTACTTGGGATCAACGGGTTCAATGTGAACACATTGCTAGGATTAAACAAGCCCATCGTAAAAATCAAGGCCGCAGATTCACCGACAATCTTACCAGCAGTGAGAATCACGGCGGTGATGAGGACGGGGGTTGCAGAGGGCAACACAACCGTACGAATAGCGCGCCACTTCGTCGCACCAAGGGCCAGCGCGCCCTCGCGAAGATCATTCGGCACAGACCCGAGCGCCTGTTCAAAAAGACGCAGCGCAAGTGGAAAATTTAAGCACAGCAACGTGAGCGCCCCTGCAAGCCTGCTGATACCCATATGAGCATAGACTGCGAAGGCCAGAAAACCAAACATACCCAGCACCAGCGATGGAACACCGGACAGGGTTTCGGCCGCGAAATGAATGACGTCTATGAATCGTCCCTGTGGGGAATACTCTACAAGGTAAATAGCTCCTGCCAGTGAAATTGGCACAAGAATCAATTCAGTAAGAATAAGGATATAGAAGGTATTGAACAGTTGCGGGGCGATACCGGCATCGGTGGTCCCCCAAAAGGTGGGCGTAATCAGCGTAGAAACGCCCTCTACAATCAGATAGACGATAATGTAGATAAAAAGCGCCCCCACGAGCAGCGTTATCAACCAGAGCACCCCCATCGCAATCGAATTTGTGACAGCCAGGCGCTGCGTAAGTCGCCTGAGGGCCGATAAACGCACTTCTTCAGCAGCTTGAACTGGTGCAACCTCTTGTAAGCTCATTTATACACACTCCTACTACTCAGGAAACGGCTGATAGTGACAAAGATGAGCGTGATTACAAGCAGGGTAAATGCGAGCGTCCAGTAGGCATATTGAGATGTTCCTGCTGATTCCTGGAAATTTGCAGCGATCTGCTGCGTAATATTGACATTTGGCTGGAAGAAAACGGCAAGCGTCCAGGGCCATTTGGGGATCTGGGAGCCGCCAAGCACAAGGGCCACAGCAAGCGCTTCTCCAATGGCGCGCGTAAACCCCAGCACTACCGCTGTTCCAAGACCCGTAGCGCAGGCGGGAACAACTGCCCGGCTCATCATTTGCCAGCGCGTTGAACCCAGAGCAAGGCTGGCTTCACGCACGCTACCAGGCACCGCACGCAGTGAGTCGATTGAGATACTCAGAGTCGTAGGTATCACCATGATCACCAGGACCGCAATTGCCGTTGCCCAGCCATAGCCACCGGTAGGGATATTGCCGGTAATGGGAGCCGATATCTTCTGCATGAGGGGTATGATGGTGACCAGGCCCAGAAAGCCAATCACAACTGAGGGTATACCGGTAAAGACCTCGATGAGCGGCTGGATGATCCTGACGAGCCACTGTGGAGCTGCCTCCGTAAAGAATACAGCAGTGCCAATGGCAAAAGGCACAACGATGATCATTGCGCATATGGTGGTGATCACCGAACCTAATATAAGCCCACCTGCCCCAAAAGAGGGAGCACCTCCGGATACCTCACCTGATGGATCCCAGAACGAACCGAAAAAGAATCCTTTGAGGGTCGCTCCTTGAAAGAATACCTGGTATGCTTGGGAAGCAATAAAGAAAATGACAGCGAGAATGATCGCGACGAGCAACACCGCACAGATCAAAAAAAGAACTCTCACTATCCTATCAATCAATCGCCCGCGCTGCGAATGTTGCTCTGCCTGTTGATCAGATTCCGTTACTTGCACAGCCTACTCCTTCCTAAACAGTAGGGAACTTAGAACGTAGTACACCAGATTCCTGGCCTGTACAGCCATTACTCCGGTGTACTACTACAAAGTCTATACTACTAGTTTACGGAACAGCATTGTGAGCGGTAATCGCATCCGGAGACATCTGAGAAATCGCGACAAAATCTTGTTGTTGGGCAATTGCCTCGGCGTCTGGACTCGTCATGTAGTCAATGAATGCCTGGGCGAGACCTGTTGCCGGGCCTTTCGTATACATATGTTCGATATTCCAGAATTTATACGTATTGCTCTTGGTGTTATCAGCAGTTGGAGCATTCCCATCTATCGATAGAAGCGTAATACCTGCCTCTTTCATGGCAGGTCCGGTGGCTGCATAGCCGACAGCACCAGCATTCTGCGCAACGTTGGTGATAACTGTACCTGTACTGTCAGTCGTAAGACTTGATGGACCGCTGACTGTCTCAGGACCTCCAATGACGTATTTCGAGAAGGTAGCACGCGTGCCAGAGCTGGCAGGGCGGCTTACCACAACAATCGGAATGTTCCCACCACCGACCTGATTCCAATTTGTGGTCGTTCCAGCATAGATACCTTTGATCTGGTCAGTCGTGAGGTTGGTTACACCAACACCTTTATTGACAATCATGGCAAATATGACGACAGCAACCTGATGATCAACCAGGTCAGATTGAGTTGCGGGATCTGCCTTTACATCGGAGTTGCCGATATCGACGGCGCCTGATTGTACTTGCGACAATCCAGTTTTACTGCCACCAAGGTTGACAGTAATGGTCGCGCCGGAACACTTGCCCTGGTACGATGTTGCAACTGCCTTTACTAACGGAGCAAGCGCTGTTGAACCACTGGCAGTGATGCTACCTGTCACACAGTTGAATGAACCTGGTGTACCAAGTGTGCTTGAGCCTGAGCTCGTAGTTGGAGTTGTACCAGTTGTGGTGCTGGAGCTTCCACAGGCTGAAATAACCATGGTGATTGCTACAGCTACTCCCAACAGTAGTGTGTAGCGGGATGTTTTTGTCATAAGTCCTCCTACTTACTTCTCTACGAGACTGTAAAGTTAATAATTTGACGTAAGACAGATATACTGTTGTCGTCGTATACGTACCGTAACACTCATCCATTAACTATGCTTTAAGGATATGTTAAGGGAGGGTTAAACTTTCCTTATGGATAGGTCTATACAAAGAAACTTTTGCATAAGGAGTTCCAGAGCAATGCTAGCAACTGCCCTGGACCCTTATCTTCTTCTATGCGTTAGCTATTTGGAACGTAGAGCATACCGGTGGCTTTAAAGAACCCAATCACAACCGGGGTGATAAATCCGGTCTTCAGGTCTACCACACCTACGAAACCCACCACTCCGGAGTCATCGGGTGCCTGCGTATACACTATTCCAGGACTGAAGTGCGTTTCAGTTATCCAATAGGTGTTACCAGAAGTACCATCTGCTACCAACAAACGTCCCTGGGTCGATGGAGTCCATACGGTATCATCCAACTGGTTCCCGACGGGCACAGCGGTCACAGTTTGCTGAGGTGTGCCTGGATTCTTCAAGAACACAAGTTGGGAGCCAGCCTGATTCACCAGGACGAGTTGTCCAGATGAATCTACGGTCATAGAATCAGGGTCGATCAGGTTCAAGGTTGTCTTCGCATTGGCAATCAGGTCGGTGGCAGTTGCATTGCCCATTAACACGGGAGTAAGATTAACCTTCCCGTTACCGAGCGTCACCTTGTCAATGGCCGGAAAGACGTTAACGCCTGCTGAGTTCAGGTTTGGATTCGAAGCCGCGATGAATACCTGGCCATTCAAGAAGCAAAGGTCATCATAGCCACCACCATGTGGCGTAGGATTGGGGAAAGCGTACGGTGAGATGGTCCCGCTTGACGGATCGATGGTTACAAACTTCGGATTTCCGTCTTCACAGGATGTCACCCAGAGCAAATGAGTCGAGGGATCGGCGCGCATCCCATCGCTATGTCCAGGCACTGTGAACGTTTTAAGCATTTTCCCACTCATGTCATATTGAACAACAGTGCTGGTGAATTTGTCAGTGCAGTCCTTCGCTGTCGTGTTTTGATAGTCGATATAGACGTTACCGTTATCTACTACAAGCGAGTCGGGGCCTGCAAAGTCTCCAGTCGATTTAGCAAATAATGAGATGGAATAACCTGGAAGCGCCGCCAGGCCAAAAGCGCTGGGCTGTTGGCTTGAAGGGCTTCCGCTACTGGGAGTCGGAGTCGAAGTCGTTGTCTGGTTAGATGAAGTTGAGCATGCTGACAAAATAAGAACAAGTGCTGCAGCGATACAGCAGAGAGAGGTTGCGAAGCTCGCTCTCATCTTGATGCCCGGGAATATCGCTTTGTTCATGTCTTTCTCCACTTTCTCAATGTACATGATGGGAACAAGAGTTGTCCATCATTAAGAAGAGTGTACCCAGATAGCGTTAAGCGATTGTTAATACTTGTTAAGAATTCAAGCAACGAGCAATGTATTACTGCCACGAAAAAGCGAACAGGATGATTTTACGTTTCACCCGTCCGTTGGTGCATTCCACATACTCACGACTTCGAAGAGCGAACTAGTCTTATATCTTTACTTCCCTCC
>DATMNR010000007.1:0-5017 GCA_035568795.1 Ktedonobacteraceae bacterium | reverse complement strand
AGGAAATCGAACAGTGTATTCACATATAAGGTATTCTCGTACGTATTGGAGATACCATTTAACAAGCCCTGGAAATTCTGTCCTACTTGCACCGCTGTCTGCGTATACAAGGTCAAACCCCCCAAAGTAATACGACCAGCTACAGCTTGCAGAGCGACATAGAGGTAAATTGCTGTATTTGCTACAACCGTGAGTCCAGTCCAAAGAAAGTTAATATTATAACGGCGCAAGAGCAGTTTCTTGTCCTGTTTATATAACCCGGTTGCAAGATCCCAAAATTTGCCGATGAAATAATCACCCAGATTGAAGAGTTTCACTTCTTTGTTATACGTGTCGGTTGTCATTAACGTCACGAAGTAAGCCATCAAGCGGCGTTCAGGCGATTGACGGCGCATAAGCTGATACCCTCTCCAACCATAGCGTGTACTGGAGAAGAAGGCTGGAATGGGGACGATGAGAGCCACAATTGCAAGCCACCATGCCAGGTGTACCAGGAGGAAAATCAACGAGACGAGCGTTACAACGGTCTGGCCAAGACCGAAGGTTTGAGATATCATCGAAACAGGTTGATAGGTGGACTGATTCGCAGCCTGGCGCATCTTATCATAAAATTCGGGATTCTCAAAAAAAGACAGGTCTAGCGTATTTGCTTTTTTCAGAATTTCCAGCTGTACGCGATTCGCTACCTGTTCCTGCAGGAGTTGTTGCACGATATTGCTCAAATTACTTAGCAGGGTTGAAAGGAGAGTTATTCCAAGTTGCAAGCCTATTGGCAACCAGATAGGTGATGTACTGTGTATTTGAATTGCTCTTATGACACTGTCAATCACCAGGGCAGTTATCGAAACGCTGAAGGCGGGAATGAAACCTTGCGCGAGATTCAAAAGCCCTAAAAATGTTGTCAGGAGTGCGCTTGTCGACCACACCAGGCGTAACACGCGCGGCAGGCTTGCAAATGCGCCTGGTACTTTCCTAAAACTAAACTTCTCTTCTGTTTGAGGTCCGGGCCTTCGTACAAAATTTGCTCGTTGATTCATACGCTGGTTTACTACTCCACTTCTTTATTCCCACAGCATTGAAAAAATCATGAAGTTACTGCATACAGTGTACCCGAGAAAGGCTGGCTATACATCGTCTCTTTCGCCAGTTTTCACGTTAGTTGAAGCATCAGGTAGATACTGCTAATTTCTACAGGTGAAGAGTTCAGATTTGAATATATGATAGTGTGGTTACTTGATGACTACTGCCAATTTTTACTGCTTGAGTACGTTGTTTACTCGCAGGATTGGGGTGTAGATGGAGAAGAGGATGACACCTGATCGTTATCAGTAAGATAGTGCATAGCGAATTGATCGATCGCCTTTATAACATCAACCAGAGCCAGCCCTTTCTCGGTCAGGTTATACTCGACACGAGGTGGTATTTCCGCAAAAGCAAGGCGATCCACAAAACCGATCTCTTCAAGCATTTTGAGCCGTTGAGACAACGTTTTGGGACTGACATTACCCATCGTGTCCAGTAGTTCACCAAAGCGTTTGGGTCCACTTAAGAGGGTATATACAATCATAAGGGTCCACATATCGCCAAGCAGGCGAATAGCGCGACCAATCGGATGAGTGCCGCAGATTTCTAGCTTTTCGGCTGTTTGCGCATGGCTGGATGTCTTCATAACGTACAGTATACCATATTTTCCCCTACAAATACATTCTTGACAAAAGTAACTTCCTTATATATACTTACTTCCATAAGGATAATTATAATGCATAGGGAACATGTATGAAAGAGTAATGCTCTATGTAATCAGAATTCCAAACTCTATTTCTTACAAGCAATCTTGACGACAAGTTTTACACATGAATAACGAAGGAGAAATCAACGATGAACATCGCACTTTGGGTTGTGCAAATTCTGCTAGCTCTTGCTTTTGGGATGGCTGGTATTATGAAGGTTACACAGCCAATTGACAAGTTGGAGGCAAGAATGGGATGGGTAAAGAGCGTTGGACCAAGGGGAGTACGCCTGATCGGCTCTTTAGAAATACTGGGAGCCATTGGGCTGATTCTCCCGGCGGTAACGGGTATCTTACCCTGGCTCACGCCAGTTGCGGCGGCTTGTTTAGCATTGACAATGCTAGGCGCTATGATCACTCATGGACGACGTAGTGAATATTCTCAAATAGGGATCAACCTGGTGCTACTGGTATTAACATTGTTCGTAGCATATGGGCGTTTTGTTATCATTCCTATAAGCTGAGCGCTGTTTTTCACTTGCATAGTGGGGTTTCACGAGCTTGATTTGCTCGTGAAACCCCACATTTATTTTGAATCAATCCAAGGGCAAACCCCTCATTGGGTCGCCACCCACGGAGAGCAGTTCGCTGCAGGTTCAACCGAAGTGCTTGAGTATGTCAGCTTGCTCGGAGACGAAACGTTAGCCCAAGCTCGTCGGGGTCGGTAATTACCCGATGCGATTGGAAAAGTTCCTCAGGAAAAAGGAGACGTTTCTTGCTATTACCGCATTCGATCGTCAAAATCCACCAGATAGTACATATGTGCAAACACTCCCTCAATCGTGTAAAATAGCAGAAGTCGTTTTACATAATTGTAGCCACAAGGAGCGAAAACCATGAGCGAAACAAGCGAGACTCTGGCCTTCTTTACCCAGGGCTGGCAAAACTACCAGAATCAATTGAGCATAGCCCTCGCTCGACTCTCACCGGAGCAGCTTGCACTCCGTGCAGCGCCTGACCTGCGTTCAATCGATGAGCTGGCGCGTCACGTGATTGCAGTGCGGGTTGGGTGGTTCCACTATAATCTGGAAGAGGGCGATGAGGACTTCAGGGCTTTTCATGAGTGGGGTGGGCCCGGTAGTCTCCCACGCTCTGCGGATGAGCTGGTGAGCGGATTGGGAAAAACCTGGCAGGTCATGCAGGAGGTGCTGGGACGCTATACGCTCGCAGATTTGCAGTCTACTATCCAGGATGAGTGGGAAGGCAAAATATACACCTATACCCGCGGATGGGTCATCTGGCACGTCATCGAGCATGACATCCATCACGGCGGCGAGATCGCCTACTCCCTCGGCATGCACGGCCTCACCGCCCCGGATATTTAGTCGGCTGTGCAGGACAATTGTGGGAAAATAGCCTGCCGTCCCGATGAATTTGCCGATCGAATGGGGGAAAGATACCCTGTAATGGTTATTGTAGTTGGCCAAATTAGTATATTTGAATGGTGTGTTATCGAGTCAAAGAAAGTATAATGTTAAGAGTCAAAGATAATGCCTGATAGCGAAGTAGGTGACAATGGAAACAAGAGACGAATCGCTACCTACCGACGAACCAGACTTAGCGCAGCAAAATACCGATGCAAAAGCTCCGGTATTACAACATGTCAGTAATATCGCACCAGTAATCAATCCTGTCACACCTGTACCCAATGCACTACATACTCAACGGATAACGCGCTTTATTGATGATATTCGACCAACACCTGGCTCGAATGTAACGCGCATCTATGGAATCAGCGATTGTGTGATAGCAGTCGCATTCACGCTCTTTATCGTCAACATTGCTCTTCCTCCTGAAGGCTTAAGCGCGTCTCAGCTACAAAACTTCATCAGGCAAGACTTACTGACAAAAATACTATTTTTCCTTCCCACCTATATTGTCGTCGCCAGTTCCTGGGTCTCCCACTACCTCATCCTCACCTACCTCAAGCGATCCAGCAGTCTCTTCATCATCTTGAATGTCGTGTTCCTGGCATCGATCGTCTTTCTTCCCGTCCCTGTTTTATTCTTCTACCAATACGGAAACCAGGCGGGGGTCTGGCAAGTATTCGCAATCACACAACTGCTCACCAGTACGACACTTCTCTGCATGTGGGTCGTTGCGAGGGTAGACCACCTGCTGGATCCAGATATACCTTCTGAATATCTCAGATCCACCACAGCTCGACTATTCGTCATCCCACTCGGTACCCTTTTATCAATTGGCGTTGCGTTCTACAACGTCTGGATTGCTGAGGGTATCTTTCTTGCCTTTTACGTCGTGGGCTGGTTCTTGCACACCCTTTATTATCACAGCAATCGCAGAGAGATCTACCTGGAAGGGACCATCCGCATGTGCTCGATTTCAGACAATATGACGGCAGTGGCGATTACCTTCCTGATTGTAACCATAACGAGCCTGGTCCTGTCCAACAGTCAGCAATCCTTTTCGACGGCGCTGGGCGCGGTAATGCAACAATTGCCTGTGTACAGCTTTTCCTTTTTGATCGTGGGTTTCTACTGGCTCTCCCACCATCGTATATTCATGCTCATCAGACGCCATAACATGCCTTTAATCTGGTTGAACTTTGCCTTTTTAGTGTTCATCGAAATGCAACCTATTTTCAACGCTCTGCGTGCAACCTATCCGACATCACAGCTTACGTCGATACTCTACGTCCTGGAGCAGGCTGCAACAGGCCTGATGCTGCTTGTTATCTGGTGGTACGCAGCAAAAGGACATCGGCTCATTGACAAGTCGATGGATAGGTTTGAAATCATTTTTTTCGCATTGCGCGCGCTCCTGGTTCCGATGATCTTTATCCTCTCCATTGCGATCATTTTATTTCGTAACGATCTCGCGTTTTATTTCTGGCTACTGGTAATTATCCTTGAAGTAGCCGACGTCATTTACAGGCGCATCCAGCGCAGATTGCACAAGGAAATTCAGATTGAGGCTGATGTGTGATTCCTTTTGATTTCAGCCGCTAGACTAGTGCAAATATACTAGTCAAACCTTTCTAGTTTACTGTTTGCAAAGTGAAAAAAGATTGCAAAACAGTGTGTTTGAATGTTGTATATTCTTTCATATGAACATACAATACGTGTGTTGTTCTGTTTTTTGAAGATGAGACGATGGAGTGGAATCTGCATCGTATTCGTGAGCTAGTGTCATTTGCATATAGCTGGACACATATATTGCGAACAAAACAAACTCATAGGCAAGGACGCTGAACTTTACTTTATTGAA
>DATMNR010000006.1:0-3657 GCA_035568795.1 Ktedonobacteraceae bacterium | reverse complement strand
AGGCAGAGATTGCTGACCCTATTTGAGCCGCCGTTCGCCCTGCTCTGGATATGCTCGACCTGCAACGGCACGCCTGTAGCGCCGCAGTACGCGCACGCCCGGTTCCACTTCTCCAGCAAGTACTCACGCAGTTCATAGCCTGCTAGAGTTCCCTGCTGGTATTCGACACCGCTGATCTCGGGGTTCTCCATCGCCTGCATGTCGAACTTCACCAGTTCCAGACTGAGAGCGGTAATCGGGCACAGGCGCATGAGTCGCCCAATCCAGTTCACGACGTTGTCTACCCTGCTATCCAGGGAGGGAGCGAGCCAGCCCTCGGGCCTGCGCCGGTTTTTGAAGCGTGGCTTTCGATACCTCGTGTGGCGTTGCCTGCGGCTGCGGCGTATTCCGCGTCGATCAGTCAGCGCATGCTTGATGGCTTGCCCTCGATGCGTCAGTTCTGCGGCGAAGACCACTTGGCCGCTGCCATCGTGGACGAGCGCGAGCCCTGTGGTCTTGCTGCCCGGGTCAATCTTGAGGCGGAGCGGTTCGAGCGAGGGAGATTGTACCTCGCGCTTGAGTATGATTGTGAAGGGATAGCGCTTGAACACGGCGGCTTTGCCCAAGGAGAGCAGAAGACGTGCTCTGCCGGGATGGACGGGGTCCAGTGGCCGCTTGTTGGTATCGAGTACAAAGACATTGCTCACGATGAGCCTCCTGTTGCCAGGGTAATGGTGGCCTCGACAAGGTTCGTGAGCGGTTTGGCGTAGAAGGCACTTCCTTTGCCCGATCCAGATGTTTAACCTCCTACCGTAGAGGCCGGGGCTGGCCTCGCACCCCGACGTACCTAGTTTCGCTCCGAACGTAGCTTGCGCTGAGTCTGGTCAGGTTCGGGCTTACCTGGGCAAGCCCATCCACCAAAGGCGGATCGGGTTCCTGACTTAATCTCTCATCTCCGATCCCGTCAAGCGCAGAAATAAATCTTCAAGCGAACCATGTCCAACCCGCAATTCGCTAAGTGTAATGTGTTTGTCACGTAACCATGCTGTCAATTCAGCAATAAGCTGGGCAGCTTCATCCGTTTCTATCAAATAACTGCCTGGTCGAATTTCCTCGGCTGATCGTGCGGATTGTAGTGTAGATAGTTGGGTGCAATCTAAGCCAGAGGGTGCTACGAAGCGTACGACAGTTGTGTTTTGTGCTCCCGTCAATCCAGATGGTGTGTCCAGGGCGACAAGATGTCCATGATCGATAATTGCGACACGGTCTGCCAATCGTTCAGCTTCGTCCATGAAATGTGTGGTCAATAGGATGGTTGCACCATTTTGCTTTAGTTTACGGATAATATCCCAGGTTGCCAGTCGGGCCTGTGGGTCCATTCCTGAAGTTGGCTCATCCAGAAAAACCATGATAGGATTGCCGACCAGAGCAACTGCTAGAGCAAGTCTTCTTTTTTGCCCTCCTGAAAGTCTTCGGTATCTTGTCTTATGTGCCGCGCTAAGACCTACGCGCTCAAGCAAACTATCAATATTCTGTGGCAGCCTGTAGTAGCCAGCAAAAAGGCGTAGTACTTCGCGAGCAGTAAGCCCGGTGTAAAGTCCATCTTGTTGCAGCATTACGCCAATTTGTGGCTTTAGCGCTTTTGACTCTCGAATAGGATCGAGTCCCAATACCCTCACTCGACCAGTGTCAGGTTTTCGGTAACCCTCGAGTGTTTCTATCGTAGTAGTTTTGCCTGCACCGTTTGGTCCAAGTAGTGCGAAGATCTCTCCTCGTTGTACTGTGAAATGGAGGTCGTCTACTACACGATTCGAGCCGTAACTTTTCGTAAAATTCTGAACGACGATGGCTGCATCAGTAGGAATATCTGGTTCAGGTACTCGTTTGTTTGCATTATGGGTGATCTGCATATTCGAAGACATAGATTACTCTCATTTATGAATTTCTAGAATACAGAGGATTACGACGGGCGCCCATAAAGGCCCACCCAGCCACTTCTCACTCTGTTCTCTATCCAGCACTGCAACGACGCTGTCGCGTCTAGTGCTACGCACTCAGCAGTGCTGCAAGGACCACCCTCGCCCCTATCGGAAAGGTATTTTGCCCGAAAGGATTAAGATCCACTAAATAGTATCTTTTGCTTCAAGTGGATGCTTGTGGTGCGTTTGCGGTTTTTCTGTGCCATCACTGTAAGCCTCAGGTTTGAGAATTCCTATATAGGGCAGATTGCGATAGAGCTGTGCATAATCCATACCATATCCTACAACAAAAAGCATAGGAATAGTAAAACCTTCATACGTAAGTTCTACATCAACATCACGCTTCTGTACTTTGTTTAGAAGAGTACATACGCGTATGCTGAGTGGGTCTCGTTTTTTCAACATCCCATACAAGTAGTTGAGTGTAAGGCCACTGTCAACGATATCTTCGACAATCAGTACATGCTTTTGGTCTATGGGTGCTTCCAGGTCCTTCAGGATGCGCACAACCCCACTTGAATGTGTTTCATTACCATAGCTTGAAATAGCCATGTAATCGATGTCTACTAACAAATCAATGGCACGTGCTAAATCAATGATAAAAGGAACCGCTCCTTTGAGGACCCCGAGTAATAACAAATTTTTGTCCCGATAGTCACGTGTAATTTGCTTGCCCAGTTCGACAACCTTAGCATGTATCTCTTCATCAGAAATTAGGATCTCAGCGATATCTTTATGCATTTCTACCTCGTTTAATTAGAAAAAAGTTATTATGCCATTTATGATATCCACTGATAACTCTATTTCCGGGCCTGCGGCTCTATTTGGGGAGAAAGTTGGGGCATAGCCCCAAACCGCAGGTTAAGGGCAACGGCCCTTAAAAATCCCGCTTCTGTTAGTATTCCTGATGTATGAGTGGATGTCAGTTCATATAGGAAATATTATAGCATAACGAATTGAATACGGATTTGATTTGACACGTGGTAGAATGACTGGGCTGTCATCAACCACGGAAAGAGAGTTCATGCGATATGCCACTTACTGAGATCGAGAGAGAAGCACTGTCTGCCCTTGATGAACAAGGTCTTATTGATGCCTTGCGTGATTTGTTGCGTATACAAAGTTTGACTGGCCAAGAAGCTACATCTCAGCGATGGTTAGGGCAGCATATGGAGCAGCTAGGTCTGGATGTCGATCTATGGACGATTGATGTAGCCTCACTGCAAAAACATCCCCAGTTTCCAGGGATGGAGGTTGATCGAAGCAAAAGCGAAGCAATAGGATTAGTAGGAACATGGCAGAAAACAGGAAGAGATACATCAATAGACAAGAGTTTCATTTTCAACGGGCACATTGATGTGGTACCCGAAGGTGATCACGCTAACTGGAAGAATGATCCCTGGGGCGCAGAGTTAAAAGATGGACGTATCTATGGTCGAGGTGCTTGTGACATGAAAGGTGGGCTGATGGCAGCTCTTTATGCGGTCAAGGCCATTATGGACGCAGATATTCCAATCAGTGGCTCTTTACTGA
The DNA here is from genome assembly GCA_035568795.1 of Ktedonobacteraceae bacterium. Lineage (GTDB taxonomy): Bacteria > Chloroflexota > Ktedonobacteria > Ktedonobacterales > Ktedonobacteraceae > DATMNR01. Next base: position 166 of record DATMNR010000006.1, on the reverse strand, counting down.
TTCAGAGTGTAATAGGTGAAGAAGATGGGGGAATTGGCACCTTTGCTAGTTTGCTGCGTGGACATGTAGGAAATGTAGCTATCGTTTGCGAACCAACACGTCTTAACCTTATTCCTGCTCAAGCGGGAGCACTAACTTTCACTGTCAGAGTGCGCGGTAAATCCGC
>DATMNR010000005.1:0-12195 GCA_035568795.1 Ktedonobacteraceae bacterium | reverse complement strand
TCCCGCGACCAGTACCTGGAGATCGGCCTTATCGCCATACAGCGGCCCCTCGCCATCCTGCCCCACGCTGCCATCTACGATCGTGAGATCAGGTTTGATGCCAAGATTCATATCAACGATGCTCTGGTCTATACCGAAGGTGTGCATCGAGCGGCGGTCGGGTCGTGGTAAAATGCCCATCGGATTTTTCATGCCAAGGGTCATCGTTGAGACAACATGGGTTTTGAGGACTGGCAGGTTAATGAAGACCGCCTCACTCAGAATACGCGGGATGCGGAAATGGCGCAAGCGTTTTGCACCTTTGGGTCGTAATGCAACCCAATCTTGCTCACCCCCTTCAGGATCAACGCGCACTATACGAATGCCATTTTCAGCACAGAACTTCTCCACACCCAAAATCGTATAGGTGGCATCCCGGTCGAACTCTGTGCCCGGTGTTTCGCAGAGCACAGGCTCTGCGCCACAGGCACGAACTTCTTCAGCAACGGCTTTGAGGAGGGCAAAACTGGTGGTCGAGCCGGTCTCGGCATTACGCCCAGCTACAAAGTTCGGTTTCAAGATGGCTATTTTGGCTCCACGCATGACAGAGTCCATGCCGCCAATGTGTTCTATGATGCGATGTGCCGCCTCTTCGATACTATCAAAGGTGCGTGTTACAGCTATTGTATCTGTATCCGGTCGTGTTGCTAGCATATCTATTTGTTCCTTTACTTCTGAATTTGAATGCTATGTATTCTGTCGATGCTTTGGAATTCATCTACCACAGACGACACCACCATTTCCCGTTTTGCCTCTATATCAGGCAAGATGAGATGAGAAATAAAACACTCCCGACCCTAGACTATTCCGACCCCATTATGGCGAGATGTAACAGTACTCGCCGAAGCTTGACCAGCTCCAGTAGGCGGATTGGCATAGACGTTCGGCGAGGGATTTTTATGGATAACTTGCCAGACCTGTATCACAATCTGTAAATTCTGGTCATCTGCGCGGAACTCTGCGCGTAATACGGACTTGTGTAATGCATCATTAATTATGCCCATATCTCCGCCGACAGTTTGAATATCGTGCAACATCTCAGAATCAGCGACGATGTAGTCGATCCGATCCGGATTGTTATCCAGTGCATGCTGGTGTAGCTCAGGATCTCCTGCTACATTCCAATAAACCTCAGCATGAGGATAGGGTGCGCCATCGCCAACTCCCTGGCCACCTGGCACTCGTAAATCCAGGTACATATAGCTATTAATGACAATAAAAGAGTTGTGTGGAACATGCTCACGCACCCATACCAGCGCCTGCTCTTGGGCTGAAGTGGGATGCTGATACATAATCACCCCCATCGCCCTTACATCATAAGGAATAAGAACTACTAGAACCGCTATCAGCAAGACAGCACGCACAACATCGAAACGCACCACTTTGCCCAACCAGCCCAGAATAGTGTTTAAGGCAATTGCAACGTTCATCGCAATCAAAGGGATAAGCGGTATGATATAGAAAGACAGTACCTGTCCACCACGCACAAGCAAGATCCAAAAAGTGATTGCTAGCAAAGAGACAAGCAAATGCCTGTCAGGTATTCGTTCCGCATCACGCGCTATCAATTTTTTACGATATGCTCGATTAGAAAATCTAATAGGGGGCAGAGAGAGCAGCCCATATAGCAGCAAACGCCAACGACTCAACAATCCATGTAGCAGATTGAATAATGGAGCAGCTATGCTGCATACGACAAAAATTCGATCAAGACTGAGCCATGCTGCCCAGCTCGTAATAAAGCTTCCATTCGACTCGCCGCGTTGAGTCTGTCCAACAAAAGTATCAAGCATACTCAAGTGAACATGCGTATCCCAGGGAAGGTGCCAAGCATAGGGAAATAACTCATCCTTCAAGACCGCCATCAGCACAAAGCCTGAACACACGGCTATCACGATGTAGGTAAACGAAACAAGATTAAACTTGCGTTGGAACCTGGTTGTATGTAGCGCAGCAGCATATAACATCGCTGGCAAAAAGAGCAGCATTATCTCTTTGGAAAGCACGGAGATGCCAAATGAAATCGCTGCTAGCACCATGAAAAGAAGGCGACTATCGCTGACCGCCAGGAAAAAGAGTGAGAGCAATAGCCAGAATGTAGCAACGTTATCCAGGTAGATCTGACGTTGGAAGGTGACACTCAGCGGAGATAGTGAGAAAATGATCAGAGCTAATAAGGCCGCACTACGACTACCACTCCAACGGCGCACAATCAAGTACACCAGTAAGGCGCTTCCGACGGCGTAAAAGAGCATAAAAACACGACCACTATTGAGCGCATTGCCAAAGGTAAATGGCCCACCAGTTAGTTGCATCCAGGCCGCAATTTGCATCCAGGCCAGGGGAGGGTGTCCATAACCATAAGGATATGGCGAAATTAGCCCTTGTGTAATTGCCCACGCGTTGGAGATATAGGTCCCTTCATCTAGCTCATAGCGGGGGTAGTTAAATATATTATAAGCGTGAAATACACATGCAGTTGCGAGACCGAGAACAACAAGTATAGCTTCCAACCACGCCGGCAATGGTATCGCCCTTGTTTGCTTGGCTGTATTCAACGTAACATTCGGCATCAGACGAGTGTCACTATCTGCCATACGTGTCTCTTGATGAGGCATTACTTTGGGCGTAACAATCGTATTCCCGGTCGGTTTGCGCAAGTGATTCTGTTTTTGTCCAGGCCGATAAGCTGTACGCAAGAAGAAATTGGAACTACGATACAAAATGATATTGCCATTCTCAATTTCTTGCGAAGTTGCTACGTATTTACTTGTAGGTTTTTGAGATACATCCTGACTGAGAGATGCTTGCCCGGCAGAAGTCATTTCTGCAGATTGAAACGCCTGTGCATTCTTGTGTAAAGAGGACTGCATAAATTGAGCAGGCCTTTGTGCGGGCGCCATGGAACTATTCAAAGCAGCAGTAGGCACGGTCATATATTGGGAATACTGATCTTTCGCTTCATCGTTATTCCCAACCTGACCATTACTTGCGACTCCGATAGGAGGAGTTACAGATGGATTTCCAACAACTTTTCGCCTTATCGATGGAGGCAACGGCTGTGGATTTTCCGTGGCATCAGATCCTGATCGAGCAACAGAACTTTGCGTTTGTTGAACACCAGGTCCATGTGGTTCTGGCTCTTGTGGGTTTGGGGTCTGTCTATAGGAAACTGTCATATGCCTTTCTTATTTCTATCCATTGGATCTAGTTTTAAGCAGCAATTTTACTGCGGTGCTGTCCGATGTGTGCAGTTTTCTCCCAATTTGATGTGCCCTTGATTTCACGATACACAGCTCGTAGTGCGGCAAGGCTCAGGATCCATTGGTAAGGGAAGAAAGCCAGCACCAAGATAATCGATTCGCCCCATTTCCACTTGCGGTTATGCGCCTTCAAAAACTCGTGCAGTCCTGCCAGATCTAAGAAGAGAGACAGGATAAAGCAGTAGAGTGGTATGAAAGTGAGCATCGCAAGCCAGAGTGGAAATTTGACAAAAAAGAACATAATGATAGCAACGGGTAGCAGAATTGCAAATAAAGCTTGCACTTCCGGCAAGATGAGCACATAAAAAGCCAGCAAGCGTTGAGACAGCTTTTCCAGCTTCAACCATTCCAATTTGAAGAGAATTTGTATGAAACCTTGATTCCATCGAGTACGTTGCCTGATAAACTGTTCAATTGTATGCGGTGTCTCCTCACGAGTGACGTAATCATCCTCGTAAATGATTCGCAAACGCGCATGTGAGAGACTAAGGCGAATGCCAAGTTCTGCATCTTCAGTCAGACAGTTTTCATCCCATCCACCTAATTGTTCCAGAAGTTCGCGCCGTACGAATACTGTATTGCCACCAAGTGGAGTCATTCCGATACGTGCGAAGAAGTGCATAGATGACTTAAACCAGAAGAAATATTCAAGCACGTTCAAGAAGCAGAACCACTTGGTATTGTGATTCATGAGTTGTACACCACTTTGCACAGCATCAATATTCTCGTCAATCATCGAGGTATTGATAATATTGAGGATATCCGTATGTGGTTCATCCTCTGCATCGAATATTGTCACCACATCGCCACGTGCTACCTGCAATCCCAGGTTCAAGCCGTGTGGCTTGCTGACAGGATAATCATTATAAATGAGCAATTGCACGTTTGGATCGCCAAGTTCGTCGATCTTAGCCTGAGCCTCGGCTATAGTGCCAGGATCATCTTCGCGACAGATGGCGATTATTTGCATGAGTTCTTTTGGATAATTGAGATCATAGACTTTTTGGATTGTCTCGCGGTAGACATCTTCTTCATTCTTGGCAGGCAGAAGAATGGTAAAGGTAAGACAAGGGTCGCGAAAGACTGTCGGAGCACGATTAAGCCAGGCATGTTCAGGCTTCTCCCAGATAAACAGCCGTAAACGTATATTAAAGATGGCTTGAAATACCATCAGTACGATGATCAGAAAGTAAAACATTAAAAAGATTTGACTAAAAACAGTTAAAATCACTCGTTTCCTCGGTTAGATTGAATAGTAGATATCAAGGTGTTCTTTAATAGAAGCAATGCCTCGAAGAACCTCTCTAGCATGGAATATTGTATCCAAGCGGGTCAGTTTTCTTACCGCACACGGTTTGCATCAATGGATTAATGGTTGCGTCATTTATGCCTGGTACAATGAAGCTGAAAGCTTCTGCACCACCATCACGATGCATTGTTATAAGCACGATGCTATTGGCCCCAACACTAATATCCTGGGTATGCCAGGGACTGAAATCGAAAAGCTGGTTTTGAGAAGAGACCTCAGCGAATTGATTTGTACCGGATTTGTTCACGAAAAGCAGACTGATCGTCTGATGAGCGTCATCCTGTGTGGCATAGACACTCACGGGATCGTGTTGAATCTGCAATGGGATGAGATTGGGTTGTAAATGCGAGAACAACTCCATTACACGGTACATAGCTGTTTGTGAGCCATTTTCATTAAAAAGTGGGTAGGGTTGCTGGACACCTTCGGCTGAGAAATAGGCCACAAATTCAGTTTGCTGATTCATCAGCGCACCGAGCGTATCGGCCCACCACAAAGCGGCCTGTCCACGAGTAGGTACCTGGGCGTTTGGATTTGTATTGATTTCAGTAACTGCAATCGGCACATCACGTCCCATGGTCTGTCGAACTAACTGCCGCAGCGATGGCAGTAAGTAGTTCCACTCATCAGGACTACTCATTAATAAAGTGGGAGAGGTACTAGCATCAGTAAACTCATAGCGATGGAACGAGACCCCATCCAGTAGATGGAATGGGAGTTCCGGGTGAGCCTTCTCATATTTTGCTACACCTTCTAAGAATCCTTCCATCCATAGCGTACCCAATGAGTCTTTTGGGCCAACACCGACGCCATAGAACTGGCTAATTTCTGGGCCAAAGACTTTGATGGTAGGATTATTTCGATGCATGGCCATAGAGTATTGAATAAAGTCATTCACATAGGCTGCTACGGTGAGTGGTTTACCAGGTTGATCCGGGTCCATAAGCTTGTCTGGCTCATTACCCACAGACCAGAATTTTATAGGATGGATCTGTACATTTGCAAATCCGTTTCTCTTACGAAAGACGCTTTTTGGATTACTCATAAAGTCTACCCAGTTACCAGCCAGATTTGCTCTCACTGGAAGAGTGGCGGGATAACCTGTAGCGCTGATCGGGTTGGACAGACGTGCTTGCACCATCCCATCAGCTCCAACCTGATAGAGCAACGTACTGAAGTCGTAAAGTTGCTGATATGATAGGATATGATTCTGGTTTGGTTGATCCTCTCCCCAGCTTCCGCCTGGAAAGCGAAGGAGCTTGATGCCTGCGTTCTGCAGACCATCAACAATCGGTGCATCATAAGACATAAAGCCTGTGAAGTTGCCCTGTACAGAGTCCACTGAAGTTGTACCAGATTTGGGAAATACATTCACACCAAAGAGATAGGGGCTAATTGGAATACCCGGCTGCCGTAAATCAATTAGCGCTTGCTGTTGATTCCCGACCTTTAACACTAACTGATCGTTGTTTCCACTTTCGACACTCATCACGCGTACAGCAGCCAGAATCAGCATTACAAGTAAAAGTATGCTGAATATGGCTAATAAACGACGATGATCTTTTCTTTTCGATCTTCGTGAGGGGGGAGTTGCCTGAGATACAGGACCTTTCCAATTTTGTCCAGACCCATCAGGTGCCAGATTAGATTGAACTGGATTTACAGCTCCTCCCCGTTTTACGTCGTTATTGACAATCATACTACTCACTTCCTGCATAGGGGCAATTCTGTGTGATAGCCCTAATATATTTGAAGATGGCCTGGCGGGAACAAGCCATCTTCCAGTTCACTAATACTCATGTAAATAAGCTTCTACGTGTTCAAACGTATGAAAACTAGCAACTGCACTAAATATGACCGCATTAGGACAATTGTCAGATCAGGCACATTACCCACCACTTAAACAACATAGGTTTTAAAGGTATACGCTATTGCAACTCATGAATGAGGGGAAAGATGCAATACCAAAACCTGGTAAGTCGATACACACTTTCGTGAGGGTAACAAAGCATACTACTTCAAGACAAGACACGACAGTATCAGGATAGAAGGACAAACGTATCAACCAATCCTACTCATTCGAAACCCTTGTCACAACGCCATTCATCGTATAGACTACAACTACTACCAATGGAAAAATATATTCGTTCGCTCATCGAAGAATAGGCATCTGCATTTTGAAAGGTAGTTCGTGATAGTGTCTAGCAGTCTGAAAGTCGTTACTACATTCCCATTTACCCCTGAATCGCAGCAACTTCTTAAAGAGGCCGCTGCAACAGAAGCGGTGGTTGTGACCACTGCTGATGCGCTTTCCGCTCACTTACCTGATGCAGAGATTGTATGTAGCTATTTCATACCTCCTGACTGGCATACGCTGGCACCCAAATTGCGCTGGGTGCAATTTCCGGGAGCCGGCGTCGACTCACTAGCAACAACTGGATTGTTGGATGCAAATAGCGGTGTGATTGTGACTACAGCAGCAGGCATACATGCAGAGACTATCAGTGAATACGTTTTCGGCAGTATGTTAATGTTTAATTGGAACTGGCCACAGATGGTACGTCTACAGGATGATCATGTGTGGGCACGCAGCGCTACGTGGTATCATCTCGGAGGGCACGAACTAGCAGGTCAAACCCTGGGCATTATTGGACTTGGCAACATTGGCCGTAGAATTGCTCAACTTGGTCATGCATTCGGCATGCGCGTGCTTGGCACCAGGCGCTCAATCCACAATTCCGAAGAGCAGGAACCGGATGTGGATCAATCCTTCATACCAGATCAGTTGCACGAATTGCTACGTTTGAGCGATTACGTGGTTATCTCAGTACCTTTAACACGAGAAACTGAGAAGCTAATTGGAGAAGCCGAACTGCGTATTATGCGCAGCAACACCTATCTAGTGAATATTGCACGAGGACGAGTCATCGATGAGCAAGCGCTTATTCGAGCATTGCGCGAGGGTTGGATTGCAGGTGCAGGACTGGATGTTACAGAAGAGGAACCATTGCCTTCTGAAAGCCCCCTGTATTCGATGCCGAATGTTATTTTGACACCCCATATCTCGGGGAATAGTGTTCACTATGATGCTCGCCTTGCTGCTTTATTTGCTGACAATCTCATGCGATATCGTTCAGGTCAGCAGTTGCAAAATCGGTACGAACCTTCGCGAGGATATTAAAATGAAGAAATTCTGTGTACTACCTTTTAGATCGAGTAACATATAGCTTTCATAGTATCCTCTGCCAGGCAGTGATGGAGGTTTAAAGTATGAGTAAAGACCTGGGACCTATTGAAATCGTTGGAGCCGAAGCAATTGGCCAGCCCGGTCAACGCCGTTTCCGTTTGTTTGCCATGATCCACGATATCTCAGTTGCCTTGTGGATGGAGAAAGAACAGCTCAATAACCTGTCGATAGCTCTTGATCGAATACTAGCACAACTTACCGAGGGGCGTATATTGCGTACCGAAGCCCAGGCTTCCCCTCCAGCACCTCCTCGAAGAGCGCCTGCCAACTTTCCAGCTAAACCCGAATTTGAGTTCCAGGTTGGCCAACTACGTATCAGTTATGATGAGAGACGCAATTTGTTGGTATTGACAAGTATTCCGTTAGGAATTGTGATGGAACCAGGGCAAGAACCCCAGGTGATTCTGCGTGATGATGACACACTTTCTTTCCGTTTCACGTTGCAGCAAGCCAAAGAGTTAGCAAGTTCGATCACAATCCTGGTCAGTAGTGGCAGGCCAATTTGTCCACTTTGCAGGGCTCCTCTTGATGGTGGGCCACATGCATGTGTAAAACAAAATGGTCATTATGAACTGGTACAGGCACTGGAAGATGAAGTGGAGGGGAACGAAGACGAGTAAGCGCAGGATCGATTTATCTAAAGAGAAAGAAATCGACCCTGCACTCACCAATGTTATTAATCAGTACAAAGGTATTTGTTGGCCTTTTGCAAATAGTGCTCCTCGTTAGCTTCGATCATAAGTTTATGCAGAACAACGACGTCAGCATCAGGCAAACATTCTACAGGTTGAATGCACAATCGCATCACGGCTCGACCATTTTCGATGACCTGCACATAGCCCCTGGCACGCGGCACACGATATATACGCTGGGCGGTTGTAGGGCTGGGAACTTCCACATAACCACGCCACACAAGTTGACGGCACTGCTCAGGAGTAAGAACATCATGCAAAAGCCCATTTGCCCTACGTTCAGCAGGCGATAAACTCTTGAAATATGGCTGGAAAATCAACCAGACCATTGGAGAGATCGCCAGCATTAAGACAATCCAACCCAGGGTGGTAAGCACCTGCTGAGTTATGAAGATCATCCGCCAACGACTCGCGGGACAAGGACAATCTGCTCGGCTGTTTGGTCAAATTCCTCGATGCGTTGTGCAGGTTTCCCAGGATCAATTCTGAAGGCTGTAGCACCCTTGGCGCGTTCCTGCTCAAAGATACGTTCTGCCTCACGAACAGCAGCAGTTGCTTCGGGGTTACCCGCCAGCACGTTCTGCTCATCCCAGGTGACACGGTCATCACCACGCCGTGACATCACCCGTAACATTCCCACAGTCGTTCCTCCTTCGTAGTCATAGCCAGTGTCAGGATTCCACCAGAGAACTCCCAACACACTCGAAAAAGTTGGCTATCCACGGATACCCAATAAGGGGTACCTCTAGCAATGGTTTCTAACGAACAAAAGGCGAATACAAAAAAACGAACTACGTGGTATACAGAATTTGTACCTCACTAAAAGGCATTGTCTCTCAGAGACTTTTCAACGCTGATGGCCAGCTTTGCCTTGGTTGCGAAAGGATTTTTATCCTTCAATTACCATATATGTATTGTAACTTGACACACCTTGAAACGTCAATGGCTAGAACAACTCAGTTTGGAGCAAAGTGGAGTTTGCTAATGTTGCTTGCTGCAATTTGGTACCACATTCTGCGCAGAAGCGTGCGCCATTCTCTACAGGAGTGGCGCAATTTGGACTAAACAAATCAGGTAAGGCCAGTTTATAGATCAGTCTGGCTTCGCAATAACGACGGCAATAGCGGCAGCACCTGGGCCAGTGTGCGTGCCCAACGTAGCTCCAAGCTGATAAATAGGAAGATCGCCCGTATACACAGTTTTAATGTACTGCGCAAGTTGCTCAGCGAACCCCTCACTTGATTCAGCAATTGAGACACGCTCGATTTTACCCATTTCTCTGACTAATTCCGCTACTCGCGCGTAGGCTTTATTGCGTGTGCGTGGCTGTTCTACAGGAATCACTTCCCCATCTTTCAAGGAAATGATAGGCTTGACACTCAGCATATTTCCTAAAAAAGCCCTGGCGCCACCTATACGACCACCACGTTTCACATATTCCAATGTATCCAGAACACACAGAATACGTGTACGTGCCAGTTCGTCAATTATATGCGCTTTGATCTCAGGAAGACCCAGTCCTTCTTTAACCTCTTGTGCTGCTTGCAGAATGGATCGTGACATAGCGATACTAATATTTTTCGAATCGATAATTTCAATTGGTATTTTTTTCACTGTGTCTGGCAAGGTGTCTCGCGCAGTGCATGCGGACTGGTAAGTTCCGCTGAGCTTCGATGATAGATGAACCGAGAGAATGGCATCAGCTCCATCATTGATGAGATGGATATATGCTTCTTGAAATGCTGCTGGTGAGGGCTGAGAGGTACGTGGCAGTTGCTTGCTTGCCTGTAATTTACTGTAAAAGCTTGCGTTATCGAGATCGACTCCATCAAGGTAAGCTTCGTCGCCGAAAAAGACCGTGAGCGGCACAACAGTAATGCCAGCAGCCTGTGCTTGATCTTGTGGAATGTCTGCGGTGCTATCAGTGACAAGGCGCAATGTCATGACTCCACCTCCCTTTATAGTGAATATGTTGTATTGTAATTTCTATTCAGCCGAGATAATAAATGCGTAATGAGGCTGACCTCCATCTACGACTTCAATTTCGAGATGCGAATATTTTTCTTTAATGCTCCTCGCAGTATCTTCTGCTTGCTGCTCCTTTACATCTTCTCCAAAATAGAGTGTAACTATTTCGTAGCGATCAATATTCATACGTTGCAAGGTCTCGCGGATCACATTATCCATATCTTGACCTGCAATTACCAGATTTCCATTCACAAGGCCAATTAAATCGCCCTCGCGCACGCGTACACCGCCAATATTTACAGTACGAATGGCCGTGGTGATTTCGGCAGTTTGAATATGTGTTGCAGCCTCGGTCATGCTTTCACAATTTGACTCAAAGTCAGCTTCAAAATTGAATCCGAGAAGAGCTGCGATGCCTTGAGGCATAGATTCGGTGGGAACAGCAAAGACTTCTTTGTCTGACAAGCCGCTCACCTGGCGCGCGCTTAAAATGACATTACTGTTATTCGGGAGCAAAATTACCTGCCTGGCATCTACTGCATTTACCGCCGCGAGCAATTCTTCGGTGCTGGGGTTCATTGTCTGCCCACCAGGAACGATAGCAGTAACTCCTATGCTGCGAAAGACCCTCTCAAAGCCTGAACCCGCTACAACTGCAACGGTTGCAATTTGCTGGGTTAGTGGTTGGATTTGTTCGGCAGCATGTTCTGCTTCACTCTCCGCCGCGTAGGTAAGACTCTGCTCTTGTAGGTTCTCGATATTGATATCCAACAAACTTCCAATACTCACACCATAATCCAGAATTTTACCAGGCCATTCAGTATGGGTATGAACCTTGAGCATCTTCTCATCACCAGCCACAACAGTCGATACTCCCCCCATATCAATAATGCTTTGACGAATGCCCTCAACATCAAGTTTCGCGCCGCGTAGCAAAAAGACTACCTCATAGCCGAATTCTTCTTCAATCTTCACTCGTCCCTTTTTAACTGCACTTTCAAGCTCAGGTTTCGCAGAACTTGCTAATAAAGAAGCAGTTGTTACCTGACCAGACTCCCCTCGAACATAACGCCATACACCCTCAAGGATAGTGCAAAAGCCCTGACCGCCGGCATCAACAACACCTGCCTGTTTGAGAATAGGGAGTAGATCAGGAGTACGAGCTACGGATTGTCTTGCTGCTATGATTGATTCTTGCATCATAAGCACAAGATCGTCACCGCGCTTAGCGCTTGCCATCGCCGCCTCAGCAGTTTCGCGCACCACAGTTAGAATAGTTCCTTCTACAGGCTTGATGACGGCCCGATAAGCCAGACGTTGTGCTTCATCTAACGCAAGAGCCAGGTCAAGGGCAGAAAACGTCTGTTTTTTGTCGAGTCCCTGTGCCAGGCCGCGTAAAATCTGTGAAAAAATGACTCCGGAATTTCCACGCGCGCCCAGTAATGCCCCGTGAGCTAGCCTGGCCGAGATTACTCCCGCCGAGGTATCTTCGCAATCGACGACATCACGAAAAGCTGCCTGAACTGTGGCATATAAATTGGAACCTGTATCGCCATCCGGGACGGGGAAGACATTAAGGGCATTGATGATCTCGCGATGCTCTTCTAACGACGCAGCTCCTGCCAACATAGCCTTTTTCAGATCCTGACCATCGAAGACACTAATTCTTCGAAGGCG
>DATMNR010000004.1:0-4457 GCA_035568795.1 Ktedonobacteraceae bacterium | reverse complement strand
GACGCTCGCGGAATCATTGAATAATTTGTTTGAGATGTTTGATCAGTAGGAAGATTGCTTGACGGTTTTATGAGGGCCGGGATATACTTCTTTGCGGTTGATACCTCAACAACGTGAGAACACTCATCCATAGAGCGAATGTATAGCTCGAAGGTAGGAGTTATGGAAGAAGGAACGTTCCAGCCTAATCAGCCAGGGGAAAGAGTCGCAACTCAACACATTGCTGGTTCTCAATTACCTGGTGGTGTGGCTTCGGCTGAAGATTTGCGCCTGGTCGAGGCTTTACGAAGCGGCAATGAAAGCGCATTTGTCTCGCTCATTGACATGTATCACTCCTCAATGCTGAGACTTGCGATGATATTTATTCCATCTCAGGCTGTAGCTGAGGAAGTTGTGCAGGAGACCTGGATGGGAGTATTGCATGGTCTTGATCGCTTTGAGGGTCGATCTTCATTAAAGACCTGGATTTTTCGCATACTCACAAATCGGGCTAAAACTCGCGCACAACGCGAAGGGCGTAGTGTGCCGTTTTCGTCATTACCCGAATTTACTAGCGAGCTGCATGAATCTGGGATTGAGCCTGAACGATTCCAGGGACCTGATCAACCATCGCCTGGAAGCTGGGTATCGTTTCCCCGAAGTTGGGAGGAAATACCGGAGGAGCGAATACTTTCGCAGGAAACAATGACTCGTATTCAGGTAGCTATTGATACTTTGCCAATCGGGCAGCGCGAGGTGATCACACTACGAGATATCGAGGGATGCACATCTGTTGAAGCCTGTGGCTTGCTTGGTGTTTCTGAAGCAAACCAGCGCGTATTATTGCATCGCGCGCGTTGCAAGGTACGACGCGCATTAGAGAGATACTTCGAGGAAGAGTGACATTCATATGACTGATGCGAACCAGAATGAGTTAAACTGCCAGGAAGTTGTAGAACTTGTTACCGACTATCTTGAGCAAGCACTTCTGCCCGAGAAGCAAGCACAATTCGAGGAGCACATCGAAATGTGTCCTGGCTGTGATACCTACCTGGAACAAGTACAGCAAACAATTATGATGTTGCGAAAACTGTCTGAGCAGAAGACGTTTCCAGAAACGAAGCAAGATCTCGTTGAAATCTTCCGCAACTGGAAGCAGGATGAAAAGTAAAAGCGATTCCCCATTCATGTGACCTCGCTCACATCCAACATATGAATATATTGCTTCACTAAAAAGGACGGTTGGCGTATTATAGCTTCTGAAAGGTCAATATTCTATTCATTACCTTTCTAAGGAGAAATTTTATGTTGAAGCGTCCCTTTATCAGCTTTGTCTTCTTTTGCCTGGCAATTTTCAGCTTAGCAGCATGTGGCAGTAATACAGGCAACGGATCTGGCTCTACACCAACGGCAACCGCAACATCGACTCCGGTACCAACCCCCTCGCCAACTCAAGTAGCATTCAATGTGACAAGTATTGATCTCGTAGTAAATCCAGATAGCATTGCAGGGAAAGTATGCGGCAGTTCAGCGAGTTTTACATACACAACTACCTTCCATATTCCGGCGAATACTGCTGGAGGAACAATCCAGTTTCAGTACACACTGAATAATGGGCATTCCTCGACGAACGCGAGTGTCGCAGTTAGCCCTGGTGAAACAACGAAAACTTATAGCTTTAGCAACTCCGGTACGCTCTATCCTGACCATACCTATCCAGGGATTGCAGAAGTGCTGGTGAATAGTCCGAATCGTATTAGTTCGCCACAGGTCAAACCGGCGGGCACCTGCACTACAGCAGCTTTCAGTGTGACAAGCATCGATATGGCAGTGAATCCGACAAGTATCGCGGGAAAGACCTGCGGGACTGCGATTATTGTCACCTACACAGCCACTTTCCATATCGCTGCTAATACCCCTGGCGGGACAATTCAGTTTACCTACACCGTGAACAATGGCCGTTCCTCACCAGGTGCAAGCGTAACTGTCGCACCAGGTCAGACAACCGCGACCTATTCGTTTACATGGTCAGGGAATCTGCCTTCTGACCATACATATCCAGGCCTGGGAGGAGTGATTACGAGTAGTCCGAATGTGGTACATTCTCCGCTTGTGCAGCCAACTGGAATGTGTAGTTAGGCTTGGGTGTATATTGCAGTGTAGGGCAACTTGTATGGTTGCCCTACACTGCAGTCAAAGTAGCTAACAAAAGCATTGATTTCGGAATTGTTGAAGCTGAAAGAGCCATATGCGATAAATGAAGAATGTCTGCGTCTAACTTAGTAGATGATTTGTGTCGTCTCCGATAGACTCAGAAAGACAATTTTATGAAAAACATATTCAAAAACAATAGTCGAGGAAGATCCACTCTTTACATCCTTTTCGCTCTTGCTTTTCTCGCTTTAGTAGTTCTCTTTTTCTGCGCAAATTTGATACCTGTGTATGTTTATACCCTTATATTCACATTCATTCTGATTTGTATAATGTCCATGGGTGGTCTTATTATTCAGATCAGGAGTGGCCCTCCATGGTAGTAGACTGTCAAGCTTCAATATGACACATCCTTACTCTATTTACATCTGGCAGCCGCGACAATCGCCACACGGTGAAGGCCATTGGTCAGAACCTGCGCAATGCTTCACTGAGAGCATTGGGCGCTCTATATTGCGAACCTCATGCATCAGGATAGCTATGCAGTGATCAAGGTTGTGAGAATGGCCTCAACCTCGCTTGCTTTCCTGATGCACATGCGGTGGAACTGGTAGAGCGACAAATCTCACAGCAAACGAAAATTCGCTAAAATAAGGAAATGCCAACCGAATGAGAAATAAGATCAGGTTCTCCGACAACTGCACTTTGATTTTTCAGATTATCAGCAACCATTGCTTGTAGTTAGCATTGAAAATCACCACTACGCTGTAAACAACAGCATTGACCAATCTCTGACCTGTAGTGATTTTAACGCACCTGTTTGGACAAACGAGCTTTCTCCAACCGCTCTTGGAGCTTAGGATTAGGTGCATGTGGTTGTCTGAAATATCTGTCCAAAATAGCTAATTCAGCAAGAGCATTTTTCTGCTTATGGTAGGTGATTGCTAAGTTTTCGTAGTACCAGGGCGCCACAATGCCCATTGGTACGACTCTAGCTTCAGCTTCAGTGGCTTCGATCAACTTCAATAGTAATTGTTCTGCTTGTCCTCATTGCTCTCCACGTTTTAGTTCCCTAACTTCCTCCACGTAGGTCGAGTAGTGTTGTCCATGATAAAATCCTGGTTTGTTCATGATGCTCCTTACATGAAATGTCTGCCTTGCCATGACTTGATACCATACTGCATCTCAAGCGCATCGGCTTCGTGGTTCTCAGCAGTTTTAGTACAAAACGATTGCACTCATTCCACGACCCGTCGCTTGCATGACAAGATTGGTGTAATTCGGGTTGAGAAGCCCAACACATAGTAGAGCAATTGTGTGAGTACCAGCAATAACAGCAGAAGTGGTTGTCATTGCATACTCTTGAGAAACAATGTTATAGGAGTAATAAACATCACTTAAAGAAGTGATCGGAGCACCATCGAGCGATACGGAGCAATTAAGTGTTCCGGCGTTGCACCCTACACAACTTGTAACCCGATTTGTTGGATTAAACACTACAAGTGAGAAGATTGCTGTCACTTCTACTTTCCCTTTGCTGGGAACCGCGAAAGGGATTTTCATGAGTATCATTTGAGTTGTTCCATCAGTTGTTAGATTCTTCATTGAGAAGTTGCTACTATAGGTTTGTGTTTGTGTGAAACCTGTCCCTGCCGCTTGAACATTCCGAGAAGCAGTGTCATAAGCATAAGAGCAATCAATCCAAGTACGATTCGAGAATGTGTTCCTGTGAAAAGACGTGAAGTAAATTGTTGAATACGATTCCCCCCAAAATTAGCCAGTAAACGGTAATACATCGATTGTAGATTGATACTTACTACAACGTTGACTCTACAAGAAAGTAATTACACAAGAGAGAGGCACACAAAAACCACTCGCCGCCTAACGAGTGGTCCGTGTCTCAATGGTATGGCCTCAATATCCAGTGCTTTCCTGATGCCCATGGGGTGGAGCTGGTAGAGCATCAGATAGCGCAGCAGTGGAAGAAACGGCCTCCCAGGGAGTTTTTGACGAAAAGATACGACGTAGCATAGAACTGCACAATGTGTGCTCGCGCAGCGCCGTTCATACCGTGTGAGCCATCAGCGCGAAGCCCTCTGTCAGGCCGTTTTGCAGGTATGAGCTGCTCGTCTACGAGCGGAAACGCAGGATAGAATACGAGTTATATAGTACGAGCGATCTTTTCGTCAGAAGCACGACTTTCAGGCCTGAAGCTTTCAAACTTTCTTGCTTTCTTGCATGTCCTTGTACCGATCAGGCACTGATCCGGGCACAAGAAAAGGCCCCGCGGATGAGAACGGGGCCTTCGCACACACAGGGATCTGCAG
>DATMNR010000003.1:0-4251 GCA_035568795.1 Ktedonobacteraceae bacterium | reverse complement strand
CTGTAACATCACCAGCATAATCTGCAGCAATGATAGTATCGTGAGGATGAGCGGTATGCCATACTTCTGCTACCGCACCAGGCTCTTCAGTGCTATAGACAAACCTTCGAGGACTTTTAGACTTTTGCGCAAGATTTTCTGCTTTGCCAAAGGACTTCTTAGCTTGAGTATCATAGAGATAGGGATCATAGACCTCAAAGATTTGTGGAATTCTCTCGGCCCTTGGCTCACCTAAGTACAAAAATACAACAGGCTTGCCATCTGCGCTATCGATTGCGGAGCGTATGATCATGTCGTTATGCCCATTTTTTGCGGTGAGCACAGCCAGTATAGAATTGGGCAGGCGACCTTCAAGACCTGTAGTGACAACTGGCAGATATCCTTTTTGCTTTTGTCGTCTATAGTTTATGTAGGCTACAAGCATACCAATGCCGGCAACGGTACCGCCAAAAAGTGTTGCCGGGCGTTTGTATATCAGATTAGTGGTCCATGCGGTTGCTACAAGGAACGTAGTAAGGATACCTAACCAGAAGTCGATATTGTACCAGAGCTCCCGTATTCTTGTACGCCAGTTATGTACCGGAGAAGCAAGCATCGCAACGGTTTCAGCATCCAAGCCGCCTGTAAGAGCTGGTCCGTTGTCAAGGGCGCTTTCGGGAGTGGTTTCTGTAATACGATGTAATGCATCGTCGGATGGGAGTTGCTTGTTATCGTTATTGTTACCACTATGGTCGGATAATTGGGCCGCCAGGGTGCGAGCTGCTTTACGTTCGCGGTAACGAATAATATCCAACCCCAAACAGGTAAGCGTAAAAGCCCCAAGTAATCCAAAGGCGTACAACTCCCCAAGAAAAATTATGCTTCCGTTCGCGATTATAAGCACTATAATAGGAATGCCAGTAGCAAGAGCGATAGAGTAATGAGGTGTTCCGCGCAATTTATTACGTTTGAGAACAAAGGCTGGGAAAAAATCCATGCGCGAAAGCGCCATAAACACGTGGTAAGAGCCAATAATAGCCGTGTTACTTGCGAATATAAGCAATGCGCTGGCGCTAATAGCAACTTCAATTTGCAAAACAATGTTGCCCCAATTACCAGCAAGTAGAGAAACCACCTGCGCTGATTGTGTAGGACTTTCCAGGATCGAAGCTGGTAGCAGCGTGGTTGTAAGTATGGTCAAGAGAGGGCTAGTAAGACCAATCGTCAGCACAACGAGCAATAACGCAATTCCGGCAACCTTTTTACGAGGTGTTTTCATAACAGGAGAAAGTTGTGAAATACTTTCAAGTCCAGAAAAGGCTAGAAATGAAGCAGAGAAACCAATCAAGATAGAAACAGGTCCGAGTGAATGGTTCGCAAACATTTGGGGGATAAGTGACAGGAATTGTGAGAAAGAGATATGTGTAAATACGGTCACCAGGATAGCAATGTCACTTAAGAAAGCGATAATAGCAAATACAAAACTCACTTTGGCACTTTCGCTAATGCCTACCCAGTTGAGAATACCTAAGAGAATGAGAGCTATAATGGTAATCCACAAAACAAGCGGACCAATAGACGGAAGAACAACACTGAGGTAAAATATTCCAGACAAACAACTGATAGCAGCAGTAAGGAAATAATCGACGAGGATAAACATGCCCCCAAGAGCTCCAAACCAATGGTTTATCGCTTGCGCAGCCACAGTTACAACGCCTCCGCCCTGTGGGAATCGATAGGTTACCTCTGCGTATTTTAAAGTAAGAAGTACAAACACTGACATAGTCAATAGGACGAAAAATCCTGCCAGGGTGGTAATACCTTCAGTGTTGTAGAGAATCCCGGGAGTGTAATATACCGAGGTGCCGATATCAGCGAAAACAACAGCCCAACAGAGGAGAGGACCCAAAAGGCTTTTACCACTACTTTGTTCGTCTCGACCAGAACTCTGTGAAGCTACTTCTGCCTTCGATTCTTGTGCCATGAGAGCCTACCTTGATTTAAGGAAAAATACTCATACATAAGATTAAAGCCGACACCAGTCAAGTGGCGGCATTTGTGCCTTGTTGTAGTGTAACATAGCGGTATTGAGGGGGCAAGATGGTTTCAACTTTCTTTATTGTTGACGTGATCTCTCTTTTTCTCATATGCTTAGAATTAGCATTAGAATCTTGCTTAGATAAATCCAGGAGCGCTTTACTTCCCTGTCATTCTGATGGCGGCAAAGAATCTCCTGGCGCGCTGAAAAACGAGGTTCTTCGCTGCACTCAGAATGACAACGCAGAAGGAAATGGAAGACACCACCAAGAGCGAAATGATGAAGAGTTAGCAATGGAACAAAAAGAACATTTACCACAACTCTATAATAGTGAGGCATTACTTTGGAAGCGATATCTTACTGATAGTGCGTTAGGTGTTGTTGGAACATTTCTCGTAACTGGAATCCTCTACTTCTTTCAGCTTTACCCACGTATTCCTAATATCTCACTGCTGTATTTGTTGGTTATATTAACTCTGGCAAGCACACGTGGTCTATATGCTGCCATATTAGCTTCAATCTTAGCATTTCTTTCTTTCGACTTTTTTCTTGTTCCTCCTTACTACACGTTGACGATAGCCAAATTCGACGAGTGGTTGGCTTTGTTTGTATTTTTGGTAACAGCGATCATAACGAGTCAATTAGCTTCGGCTTTACGCCGACGAGCGGAGCAAGCGCGCCTTAGAGAGCATGAAACACGCATTCTTTATGAACTTGTACGCGCAACGACTAGCGAAGACAGTTTGCAACAGCAGCTCAGTATAATTGCACGTTCTGTAGTTGATGTATTTTCTTCCTGGGGAGTGAGAGATTGCAAAATTCTTTTACCTGATATAACTGGAAAGCTCATTGTTCAGGGGAGTGCTGTGCAGCCTATTGATCAGGTAGTGCTTACATCGGATGAGGAGACGACAGCTTTATGGGTAATGGCACAGGCTCAAACTGTTGAGCTACACGATGTCGCGTTTGCCTCCAAGAATACTACAGATTATGCACCTCGAGCGATAGTACGTAGCACTGCACATAAGAATACCGTGCGAAGGTACATACGTATGATTCCATTGGAAATGGGTAAAAAGGTACATGGTGTACTTTGCCTATTCATGGAAGATAATCCACGTCTACTTGCTCTGGAAAAGAATCTGGGGACGGAACGCGAACGGACAAACTCTCAAAACGCCTTTTTCTGGACTTTTGTTGATCAAGCTACCTCAATGATTGATCGTGCGCGTTTGCGCCAGGAGGGCTTGCAAATCGAGGTGTTGAAAAGGACTGACACACTACGTGCAGCACTTCTTTCCTCCATATCGCATGATCTTCGAACTCCACTAGCATCTATTAAAGCCTCTGCCAGCAGCCTGCTTCAAGAAGATGTGCAATGGAACGATGAAGAACGGCGGAGCTTTGCTCTGGCTATAGAACGTGAAGCTGACAGATTGAATCGATTGGTGGCGAACCTGCTGGATATGTCTCGAATCGAAGGAGGAGCGCTTAAACCTGAGAAAGAGTGGTACCCGATCGACGAGTTAATTCATGATGTGTTGGGGCATATGCAGCCACTATTGCTGGGACGTGAAGTGAGGACAGATATTCCAGATGATCTTCCACCGGTGCAGCTCGACTACCTAGAGATCGAGCAGGTAATGACCAATATTATCGAAAATGCTGTACGATATACGCCTTCCGACTCACCAATAGATGTGAGTGTGCAAACTGAAGGAGATCAGATGATCATTAGTGTTGCAGATCGTGGTCCAGGCATTCCTCCAGCCGATTTAGAGCGCGTATTTGATAAGTTCTATCGTGTGTTAGGGCGCACGGCTGAGCGTCCAACTGGTTCGGGACTTGGTCTCGCTGTAAGTAAGGGGCTGGTTGAGGCTCATGGAGGACGTATCTGGGCGGAAAATCGTAAAGTCGGTGGCTCTATATTTCGTTTCACATTACCCTTAATAAAGAAAAGTGAGAGAATAAAAGATGAGTAAAAGTGGAGCTCGTATTCTGGTTGTTGATGACGAAATCGAGATCCTGCGGGCTTTGCAGCGTAGTTTGACAGCCCACGGTTTTGATGTTTTGACTGCCTCAACGGGTGAAGAGGCTCTGGAATCTATTGCTCATTACCGACCAGATTTGATGCTACTTGATTTGGGTTTGCCGGGTATGAGCGGGTTAGAGGTTTGTAAAAGAGTGAGAGCACAGTCAAATTTACCCATCATCGTGCTTTCAGTAAAGGACAC
>DATMNR010000002.1:0-5720 GCA_035568795.1 Ktedonobacteraceae bacterium | reverse complement strand
TGGCACAGTTACTCGCTTTAGGATGTATGATTGCATATGCTCACTTTCTTTACGCAACTCGTTGGTTAGGTCGTATAATGTACGGTCTGGCTTTTGTAATATGTTTGATGGCCCTTTATTTCTCTCTGGAAAATAGCTGGTGGCTTGAGGCTGCAATCGCTCTAGCCGTAATAACCTTCGCATACTCACGTCGCCTGTTCGTGTTTTTCAGTATTGCCGCTCTCCCATTTCTTCCCCTGGCCCGATCATTTATTCAGAAACTACAGAGTGTCAAGTCGGTTGACGCCCTGCGTTTTATCATCTGGCAAGATATGCTCCGCGCCTGGAGTAAGCGACCTGTATTTGGAGTTGGTCCTGGCAACCTCTGGGCCTACGATCAGGTCTTTTCGCATTTGCCACCTGGCGCGCGGAACTTTGCTAAATCGGGTCTGGGTGTTGCGCACGAGGGATATCTCCAGACATTAGGAGAACTTGGACCACTAGGCTTGTTTTTCCATATCGCTTGCCTCGTTGTGTTAATTATCGCTGCGGTACGCCTGTTTCGCCACTCTCGCTCCCTCAATACCCCTGAGATACGCAATGATCGTATACTTGGATTAGTAGGTTTAGGTTTGGTCTGCGGCTCGATGGCAGGTGACCTCGTCGCCAGCTACTTCTTCTTGCCACCTCGTCAGAGCATTCATGTCGCCTCTTTGCCCCAGGCATTGGTTTCCTGGATTATTTATGGTTGTATCCTCTACAAGGACCAGCTATGGAGAATGGCTTGCAAGGGAATGAGGGTTGAAAACTGAAGAAACTACAAGGCCTTCCGAAACAAGCTATTCAGTTCGACTTGAAAATGAAGTTGAAGATTGGCTAGAAGATACCGTAAAACGATCTGCCATCAAAAAAAAGCCTGGATTGAATTTGAGACTGGATGCATTGCCCACTTCCGATGAGGTGCAATCGCATTCTAACGTAGGATGTACAGTTAATGAAGTTGAAGACTGGCTAGAAGATACCGTGAAACGACCTGTCATCAAAAAAAAGCCTGGATTGAATTTGGGACTGGATGCATTGCCCACTTCCGATAAATTGCCATCGCAATTTAAAGCACCACTCAAGTCAGTGGAAGAAGGGACTATGACGCCTGAGCCAGAACAGATTTCAACATGGATATCTCCAAATCTCAAGCTGCCCTTAACAAAGATTCAACACAGCATGATTCATCAAAGCTGGACGCCTGAAACTTTTGGCTTCGACCTTGAGGAGGACCTTGAGTTCGAGATGCATCCCACTGTACTGATGAGGGTAATTAAAGACTTGGAGAATCGGGAAAGCTCGTCTCCACAATATTCTCCTGAAGTGAAAGCGGAGGTCTCAGGCGCAGCAAGCGGCGCGGCAATTATCGGTACCGGTAGTATTATAGGTAATATACTCAAATACACCAATAATCTTCTGATCCAACGTGGATTTGGCGCGGGTCCCTATGGGTTATATGCGCTGGGTATGTCCACGGTGACGTTAGCCATTTCCATCTTTAACCTCGGCCTGGATGATGCAATGGTACGCTATGTCTCAATCTATCGGGGTAGAAACCAAGCGAGTTTATTGCGCGGGTTGACATTATTTTGTACAGCTTTGGCCGGGATCGCCGGGATACTTGGCGCATTGCTCGTAGTCTTTTTTGCGCCTTTTCTGGTTGCCATCAGGCATGCTCCCACTATGCTCCCTATTCTATTGCTGATGGCACCTCTGGTTGCACTTTCAAGCATGCAAAATATCTGGACTGGTGGTATGCAGGGCTTCAAAGCTTTCAAATGGCGCATTCTCGTACAACGCCTTGTAGTGCCTGGAACATTAACGATTCTGCTCATATTCGTTCTTCTTTTTTCCAAAAATTTAGCGACAGTTGTGCTTGCGACCCTCGTTAGTGCACTGATTGGTGTCTTGTTCAACCTGTTCTTCTTCTTCCGGTTGATGTCTCACACGAAGTATACGGGAAAGGAAGAATACCAACTACGCGAGTGGATCAGTTTCGCTTTACCAAACTTTTTGACATCCATCCTCGATACAGTATTGGAAGCAGTGGATACGATACTGCTGGCATTTCTTGTCGTTTCCATTGTCGCTGTTGGGCAATATGCAGCAGCCATTCGATACAGCGCCTTTATTGCGTTGCCCTTACAGTCACTGAATGTTATGTTCGCTCCAACTATCGCTGAACTACACCACAAGGGCGAAAAGGAAAAACTGGAGGTTATGTTTAAGGTTGTAACCAACTGGGTAATAATCTTCAGCTTACCGATTTGCCTGATAGCCATACTATTCTCCAGGCCTTTACTTGGTATTTCAGGCGATAGTTTTCTTGCTGCGTGGCCGTTACTTGTCGTACTGTCAGTCGGAAGTATGGTTAATGCTGGTACGGGTTCAGTTGGATATATTCTACTTATGACGGGTCATCAGAAGCTCTCATTTATCAACTCGCTCACCGCAGTCATTGTTAACGTTGTATTAGGTATCATTCTCACAAAACTTTACGGAGCTCTAGGTACGGCAATCGCTACTGGTCTTGCTTTGGCTATTGTCAATCTGATGAGGCTACTCCAGGTGCGCCTGTTGCTCAAGATTCATCCTTACCGTTGGGATACGCTAAAGCCATTAGGAGCAGGATTGATAAGCTCTTTGCTGATTGGTGCTTTATTGTACTTCCTGAATCTAGCACAGATTTCCTTGCGGGTCTCCCGCTTTAATTTTTCTAGTGAACTTTTACTCATACCTGTTCTTCTAGTTATTTATGTTGCTCTACTGATATTGTTTAAATTCAGTCCTGAAGATCAAATCGTTATAAATAAGTTACGCAAAAAGCTCAGAGGCCGAAAAAAATAAGAAAGAGGCATAGTATGCGAACCGTAGTTTTTGGTGTAGATGGCTTGACATTTCGTATTCTGCATCCCCTCATTGAGCGAGGAGACCTGCCCAATTTTAAGAAATTAAGTCAGGAAGGCTGCGAGTCTACGCTCGAATCAAAATACCCACCTTTAACGCCGCCTGCGTGGACCTCTCTATCAACGGGATTGAAACCAGCTCGCCACGGTGTCTATGACTTCTGGATGTATGAACAGCAAGAGTATGGGGGTGCTCGCAATCCTCGTGTGCAGACAAAACGCAAAGGAGGAAAGGCAATCTGGAACATTCTCAGTGAGTATGGAAAACAAGTTCTTGTGATTAACGTGCCTGTTACATATCCGCCCGAAGCCGTTAATGGTATCATGATCAGCGGTTATATGACTCCGAGCAGCAATGTTGACTTCACTTATCCTTCCAACTTCAAGGAAGAACTCTTCCGTGTTGTTCCTGAATATCAGATCGATCTAGATCTTCGTAGTTTTTGGAGGAAACCCAGAGCGATGGAACTGCTGATCGATGCGACTCTGCGTATGACGGAACGGCGTATCGAACTGACCACGTATCTCCTCAAAGAGAAGCCCTGGGATTTTTGTTACGTTGCTTTTGTCGGTCCCGATCGCTTGCAACATTCTCTGTGGGAAGAAATCAGTTCATTGGATACACGGGCGACTGAGTATTTTCGCTTGTTAGATCATGGACTCGGTTTGATCTTAGAACAACTCGATCCCGATGATAACCTGTTCGTAGTTTCTGATCATGGGTTTCAGGGTATCACACATGTCTTTAATATTAATGAGTATCTTTATAGTAAGGGGTGGCTCATACCGAGTTCCAGCTATCAGCATCAGATTAATCGAGCTCATCGTTACGCCAATCTTAAGCGGATACTCAATGACGTTGGGTTGCTTTCACTCGCACGAAAGACAAGAAGAAAACTGAAGCATGCGGGTGCTTTGAAAGTTGTCCATTCAGATGTCTATCACCCACTACTGCTTGATATCGATTGGGAGCGTACTTTAGCCTATGTACCATCGCTTTCGGGATACCCTGGAAGTTACGTTGACATCTTCTTAAAGGAGGACCTGGATGCTCAAAGTCTAGCTGAATTGTGTGAGGATCTCAAGCAACAAGTTGATCCGCGGAGCGGTCTGCCACTCGTCAGTGCTCTTTACACTACTGAGGTCTTTGGTGAAGGACCATATGCACCCGGTGAACCTCATCTGTTACTCTTACCCAATGATGGTATCACTTTCCGTATGAATCTTGGCGGAAAGTCCCTGTGGGATGAAGCAAGTAAGACACGTGGTACGCATCAAAAAGATGGGGTATTGTATGCATATGGAGGAGGTATCAAGTCGGGTTTTAAGGCACCAGACTCCGAAATATACGATCTTGTACCTACAGTGCTGCGTGGTATGGGCTTACCATTGCCGCATACGTTCGATGGTCGCGTACTAGATGAGCTGTTTGTAACCGGTAAGAGAACTGAACAGCTCACGACGGCAGGGGTTAGCAACACCGAGGGTAACCTGGCTCGCCGAAAATTGCAGAAGTTACTGGAGATGTAGGCCTGTGGCAATGATCTGAAAGTTCATCTTTGAAGAATCACAAGTAAATTACAATGTGTGCTGAGATTGGAGGTTGGTTTGGGCGATCATACGCAAGAAATGCTAACAACACGTACTAACAATATTGCTGATGTGGTCCAGGAGGATCGATCTATAAATTTGCACCAACCCTGGCCGCAAGGTTCTTTTGCCAACGATTGTGATCTGTGGCGCGACTATTGGCGAAGTAGGAACCAGCTCTGGCGTACTGAGCCGGAGATCGATGTTGAGCGTCGAGCAATTCTCAATCAGTACCAGACTACTATCGCCGATAGCGAGCGGGGGTGTTACCCTTTTAAGGACATGGGCAGTAAATTGAGTCGTGCCGATGTTGAGTGGTTGCTGGCTTCACGAGTAGATGCAAATGTCGACTGGAGCGATGTTCATCAATGGGAAAATTCAGGATTGGATCTACGTGGAGCGGATCTGCGTCAAGTGCGTCTGAGTGGCCTGCCACTGGCACATATGCGGGGTGGGCTAATCGCAGATGAGTGGGTTCTTGCAACTGATCACCAACGTGATATGGCAGGAGTGCATTTAGCTGGGGCTGATCTGCGTGGAGCGCACCTGGAAGGGGCAGACCTGTGTGGGGCGCATTTGGAGGGAAACGAGGAGTTTCCAGATCCTGCCGATCTACGCATGTCTTTTTTCGATAGCTCGACCATTTTGGAGGGCATCACATTGGGCGACGAGACTTATGGCTTCGTGCCATTAGCAGATGTGAACTGGGGCAAAGCAAACCTCACAAAAGTAGATTGGTCACAAATACACAGGTTAGGCGATGAGTATGCAGCACAATGGAAACTACCCATTGAGTATCAAGCGGCAATGAGAGCCAATCGTCAGTTAGCTACTGCATTGCAAGCACAGGGATCAAATGAAGATGCTGTTTTTTTTGCTTACCGCGCACACGTGATCAAACGGTTTATGCGTCTGCAGCAGGCAATTCTACCTGTGGCCCTTCGGATGTTTGTGCGGGAGCGCATGCCTCTGCCAAAGGTGTTACTGCGATTAGAGGAACGGAGATACGGGCAACGTCTATCGAGGCATCCTTTAAAGTCGGCTTTCGTAAAGCTGGTACCTTTGCTGCTTGTGCTCACTGTGATAGCCCTAATAAACTCCTTAGTGTTGGTATTGATGCTTGGATTATGTATGGTAGCGATTTTGGCTATACTGCCCATTCTGCGAAAGCGTGGTCCACAGCCTCCGCAGTATAAACATCTA
>DATMNR010000001.1:0-3755 GCA_035568795.1 Ktedonobacteraceae bacterium | reverse complement strand
CTCTCCCTGACGTTGAATGATCCTGTGGATCGCTGGGTAAACATCATCGTAGCCATCCTCTTTTTTGTGTTTAATCTCATTGGATTGCCAATCTACCCTTCAGCGTATGACAAATTTTTGATCATCGTAGGACTTGTGTTGAATGCACTGACTGTGTGGTATGCCTGGAAGTGGGTCTAAGCAGATGCCAACTCGATTGCTGTGGTGCGCCGAAGCGGCGCACCACAGCAATCGAGTTGGCATCGACGTGTGACCAGTTTGATCTGTAGGCGTCCAAGAGGAGACATGCGAACCACTTTCTCGCTTAGGCTCGGGATGGTTTCAAGTTATGAAATGCCCTCTGCAATTAGTATAAATAGCAACATATCATAACTATTTTGAGGATTTATCATACCAAATTATAACTCTCGTCATTCTGTACTACAACTTCCATATGAGGATGAGTTGCATCAGATGGCACAGACCCATCGGCATCAAAAAGTCGGCGCAAGTAATCGTTGAGGAATAGACCGCGTGGATCAAGGCTAGCTCGAATGCGTCGGAAATCGTGCCAGTGCGGATAGAGAGCCGCCAGCCTTGCCGCATCTAGGGTATGTATCTTTCCCCAATGTGGGCGTCCGTCATAGCGTAGCAAAATTTCCTCAATATGCTGGAAGTAGGATTCGTAGTCCATCCCTCGGTACATATGCACAGCGATATAGGCCGACTCGCGCTGGTAGGTCGGACTTAACCAGATGTCATCTGCATGGACAAAACGGCACCCCAGTGGAAAATGAACCTGAAAGCGATGCTGATTGATGCAAGCCTCTATCTCATTCAACACTGTTTGCGTATGTTCTACTGGAATTGCGTACTCCATTGCTTGCAAACGCACCACGCGAGGCGCTGCATACAGACGATGGCTATAGTTGACCTCATTAACGGGGGCAACACCCATCGCTGAAAGAGTGCTGATGGTCCTGGAAAGTGATGGGAGCAGCCGACAGCACTCAGATAACAGCCCGTAAAGACCATTTTCTAGCACGACCTTGTTAAAAATCCCCCAGAGGCTGTTCTTGCTCACTGGAGCTTTGGTCTCATCCAGGAACTTGACTTGCAGCCAGGGAGTATGGGGAAACCAGAAAAACTCAAAATGACTATGCTCTTGATTGTAGTGTTCAAGATTGCTCAAGCAATCGCTTAATCGCTCGCGATGGCTCTTGCAATGGAGTCGCTTGGCGGGCACTACTCGGAGTTTTACTTTGACGATGACACCCAGTGTGCCTAAGGATACTTGTGCTGCCTTAAAGATGTCAGGATTCCGTTCAGGTGAACATTCCAGTAATTCACCGGACGCTGTGACCAGAGTGAGACCAACCACCTGTGTGGATAAAGTACCAAAGCCGATTCCTGTGCCATGTGTGCCAGTACTGATTGCCCCTGCAATACTTTGCACATCGATGCCTCCAAGATTCTCTTGAGCCAGCCCACGCGCGTGCAGGACTTCTCCGAGAGTTTTGAGTGTGGTTCCAGCAAGCACGGTCACCGTACAGCCTTCGCTATCTATCTCCTCGATGCCATGTAGGTATCCTAAGGATATCAAGACATCATTCGTTTGTACCAGTGGGGTGAAAGAGTGACCGGAACCGACTACACGCACCTGGCGATTTTCGCTGCTACAGGTTTTGATTATCTGTACCAGTGCATCAATACTGGCAGGTTTAGCAACTTGTTGCGGTTCGCATTGTACAGAGCCGGACCAGTTGTGCCAGGGTCTGGTGTGTGGGGTTTCCATAGTGGTGTCTCCTCTCTTCTTTGTTTATTGTTCTTGTTTGTATATCGAAGATCTCTCAGGAGCCGGCCATGTGGTGAGCGAAAGGACAGCCCTTCAAAGTTGTTCGCGTCTCAACGCTATCAGAAGCTCCAGATAGTGCGCCTTTCACAGGCTCCAGTCTGACGGGCATCCCATGCTTTGAGCGCAGAGTGACGAGCGGCAATGGCTCGACGACATGATTGGGCAGCACACACGGGAAATAGCGTTGCAGGATCATAGGCAGCACCAGGAACAGTTCCATTTGGGCCAGCGACTTGCCCAGGCAAATACGCGAGCCGCCGCCAAACGGGAAATAGGCCCATGGCACTGCTTTCTGGTTCTGGGCCGGATCCCAACGCTGTGGATGAAACGACTCGGCGTCATCCCAGAGGTCGGGATTTCGATGCAGCACCCACTGGCTAAACATGAAAAATGTTCCGGCGGGAAAGCGGTAGCCATCCAGCTCAAAATCCTCCACTGCGCAGCGCCCCTGCACCCATCCCGAGGGGTACAGGCGCATGGATTCCTTAATGACCTGGTCCAGGTACGTCAATTGAGGCAGATCGCTCAGTTCAGGGGCGCGCCCGCCCAAAACGGTCTGGAGTTCGGCCTGCACCTTTTCGAACACCACTGGATGCTCTGAGAGCAGGTACATTGTCCAGATCAGCGTGTTGGTCGTGGTCTCGTGACCGGCGGCGATCAGGGACACGAGAGCGTCTCGCACCTGCTTTCTGGTCATCTTGTGGCTGTTCTCATCCTCCGCCGAAAGCAGGATCGAGAGAATATCCCCGGCATCGTGATTATCAGCAAGCCGTCGCTCGATAAGATCGTAAATGATCACATCGCATTTGCCTTTGGCGGTCATCCGTTTGCCAAAGGAGGTGAAGGGAAGATCGAGTGGCAGGTTCAAGAGTCCCTCAAGCACGCTGATCGGATTGGAGATCATGCCATCTATAATCTCAGCGGCGTTCGGCTCCTCTTTGAGAACATCGATATTGACCAAAATCTTCATGATCATGCGCAGGATGAGAGCTTGCATCTCGCTCGCGAGATCGACTTCCATTCCAGGCTGCCAACCTTCCATCGCCTCTCGCGTGTATTGAACAATCATGCCGGCATAGTTCTCGACGCGCTGCTTGGAAAAGGCTGGTTGGAGAAGACGGCGCTGTCGATCATGATACTTACCATCGGTCGTTAGCAGAAAATCACCCACTATATGGCTCAGACCCTCAGCCACCTGGTTCGAGAACGTGCGCGTCAGTAGCGAAAAGAGCAGCAGTTTGCCGAAGACGAGTCCACCTGCCACCTCCCGATTCGTGAAATTGCGCGGATTTTCCGTCAAAACATAGCGGACATGCTCAGGTCGGAACAAGAGGACAACCGGAGTTCTTCCAATATAAATGGTTGCCATCCGGCCGTATCTCCGCTGAACATCCAATAAGAAGCCGAGTTGATCTCGTTTCAATTGAAACATATTGCCAAGGAAAGGCAGACCTTTTGGGCCAGGGGGAAGTGTATAGGTATTCTCCAACGGAAACCTCCCTTTATGAGTGAAATAGACTATCTTCGTATTTGGAAGAGATTGGGTCAGGATTCGCCCACATCGATCAGAAGGCTGGCGCGTTCCTTTCCGGGTTACTCATATACTAATTTGGTATCGAAGAGAGCTTGTACCCAATCAATTACTTTAAAGACGCTAAGCGTAAGAAATTTAGGAAACGGATTTTTGGATTATTGGCATGTCGGGACAGAACAAGAGGTGTTGCGAATACGCCGATAATAGGCATCAGCCTTTTGTATTGTGCGTCAAATGGTTACGAGGTTCAAAGTGAACAAGATTGATAGCTGTGTATGGTTAAGGTGTTGGCTTTCTAGCCATGAGTGAGAACATGAGAGGAATCAAATCCCTCTTTGCCGGATCTTTGAAGCGCAAGAATCGGTCTTCGCCTTCTTCCATATCCGT